>CAZUKT010000005.1:10970-28432 GCA_964620975.1 uncultured Rubrivivax sp.
CTCAGCGCATGGACGCCACTTTCTTGGTGTACTTGTCGTAGGCGTTGTCCATGGCGCGCAGCAGCAGCGACATCGAGGTCTTGAAGTCGCCCGGCACCACCAGGAACATCTCGGCCGAGAAGTTGGGGTCGCCGTCGGAGTCGAGGTAGGCCTTGATGACCTTGACTTCGGCCGACGCGACGTTGCAGCCCTCCAGCCGGCGCAAACGCGCGGCGGCGGACTTGTCTTCATCGGCAAAGGCCCAGGTCATGCGGAAGTAGGTGGGGTCTTTTTCGTCGGCAATGATCAGGTAGCTGCGGCCTTCTCGGCGGAACTTGACGTTGCCACTGGCGGTGAGTTCGGGCCGGAAACCTTCGGCCTGCAGGTAGGCGCTGTAGGTTTCTTGCAGTTGCTGCTTGGTGTAGGTCTGCGCGCTGGCCTGGCCAGCACCCAGCACAAAAGCGCCACACAACACGGCACGGGCGACAAGGGAATGCAATTTCATGAGGGCCTCTTTCTTGATGGAGTGTTCAGCAAAGGGTCAGACTGTGAGCGTCAGAGCTTCTTGAGTGCCGCACGCACCAGATCCACGTAGCGGCCGTTGGGGTACATCTGCATGTAGGCCTCGTAGTCGGCCTTGCGCCCGCTGGTGCTGGCACGGTCCCAGACTTCAAATTCGGCCTGCGGGTTGTTGGCCGCAGGCGCCACCGGGCGGGGGGCCGGCGCGGGCGCAGGCGCCGGTGCCATGCCGGCCAGCTTGACGCGGGCACGGGGTGTGTAGCGGCCGTCGGGGTAGCGGGCTACAAAGCTCTCAAGCGCGCTGCGGGTGCCGCTGCGTTCGGCGCTGTCCCAGGCGTCCAGTTCGCGTTGCGCGTCGCTGATGGACACCGGGGCCGGGCTGGGTGATGGCGCAGGTGACGGATACACAGGCCGCACCTCCTGCTGCCGGGGCGGCGGCGAGGGCGCGGGTACAGGCACCGGGTCGGGCTCGCGCACCCGCACCGGCTCGGGCAGCGGCGCCGGCGCCGGCGACGGCGAGGGCTGCACGCGGTCTTGCGCGGCACCGGGGTAGAAGAAAAAGTCGGACGACGACTCGTCGGTCAGTGACGGTTTCTGCTTGTGGTTGACGCTGTTGGCCGCAGCCACCACGTTGGTGCGCACCTTGCGCAGCATCTCGGTCACGGGCAGGCCGCGGGTGCGCATCTGCTTGACGAGTTCGCGCGTGAACAGGCCGTTGTTCACGGGGTCATTGTCAGAAAGGCGGTCCAGCGCCTGCTGGCCCTTGGACGCCGCCATGATGACGAGCGTGCCGTCGGGGGGCTCGATGCGGGCCAGGCCCGATCCCGACGGCAGTGAACGGCCGGCCACGGTCTGGCGGAAGGGGTCGTCGCGGCAGGCGTCGATGATGAAGAGCGAAAAGCGCGCACGCTGGTTCAGTTCGTCGATGGCCGTTTCCAGCGAAAAGCCGTCGCGCAGGATGGACTTGTGGTCACTGCCCACCTTGATGTCCACCGGCAGCAAGAAGGGCCCGGCCGATGGGGGCTGCGAGCCGTGGCCCGAGAAGAAGAACACCACCTCGTCGCCCTTTTCAAGGCGGCGCACAAAACCGTCAAATTCCGTGTTGAGCCTTTCGCGCGTGGCGTCCAGCACCCGCGTGACCTTGAATCCCGCCGCTTCCAGTTCACGGGCCATGGTGTTGGCATCGTTGCGTGCGTTCTTGAGCTTGCTGATGGTCTGGTAGGCGTCATTGCCCACCACCAGGGCCAAGCGGGCGGCGCTGGCGTCCAGGGCCAGGCAGGCTGCAGCCACGGCCGCAGCAACCACCAGGCGGCGCGGGGCAAAGCGGGGCAAACGTGTCAGGTTCATCATCGCGGCGATTTGTAGGCTGAGGTGCCGGCCGTCAGGCTGGGGCGGTGGTGTCTGCGGCCAGGCGCAAAGCCCCTGGCCGCAAAACGTGTTTGCAATTGTGTATGGAGCCGGCGGCCTGCCCACACGCCCAAGCGTGCAGGCTCCGCGTTTTCAGCCGGCGCTGTGGTGCCGCAGGCCCGGGCGGTGTCATGGCGCAGGTGCCTTGCGGATTTCAACCCGGCGGTTGGCGCCGGCCGCTGGGTCTGCCGTATCCACCAAGCGGGTGCTGCCAAAACCGTAGGCCGTCAGCCGCTGTGCCGGCACACCTTGGGTGCCCAGGTAGCGGCGCACCGCCAGGGCACGGGCGCAGGACAGTTCCAGGTTGATGCGGGCGTCGCCTGTGGTGTCGGTGTGGCCCGCCACCGCAAAACGGTCTTGCACCAGTTCGGGCATCTTCAGTGCTGCAGCCAGTTTGTCGAGCAGGGCCCGGTCGGCCGGGGTGAGGCGGTCTGACGCGGTGGCAAATTGCACGCTGAGGTTGACACCGGGGGTGGTGTCACCGGCATAGGGCACCACTTCAAGGTTGCGTCCCAGGCGTTCCTTGCCGGCGTTGGCCGCTGTGCCACCCGCCGCCTGGCCGGCACACAGGCTGGAGCCGACGTCAGGCACCTGGGTGCGTGTAAAGGCGCGCGTGGGCGGGCCGCTGCGCAGGGCACGAACCAGTGATTCGACGTTGACTTCGTCGGGCGCGGCCTGCGCCTGGGCGGCCGGCAAGGTGCACAGGGCCACGGCGCCCCACAGCGCCAACGGAAGGGCCAGGGGGGCAGCGAGCTTGAAGTGCGTCATGGGCTTGGCGGGCATGGGTTGGGTGGCAATGCAGGCGGAGGCCGCATCTTGCCTGCTCTCCACCTCCGTGAACGCAGGAAGCCACGCTGCCAAGGCTCATGTCGTGGGCTGGATCACGGCCGGCCGTGTGCCATGCAGGGCACCGGCCCGAAAGCAGGGCCGCCATGCCAACGGATGCCGGGTCAGCCGCCCGGGGCCACGTAGGTGGCGATGGCGTGGCCCGGCAGCGTGGTGTCACACACGCCGGCAGGCCCCTGCAGCGCAAAGCGCAGCGCGGTGTCGCTGCGGTTCAGCACCACCGTGGCCAGGCTGCCGTCGGGGCGCTCAAACGCCGTGGCCTCAAGCGCCTGCACGGTGGCCGCGCAGAGCACGCGGTGGCTGCCGGGCGGCACAAAACGCGCGATGTGCCCGATGGCGGCGTAGCTGCTCTGGTGTTCAAGCGCTTTGCCGTCGGCGCTGGCCAGGATGGGCGCGCTGCACAGGTTGCCCACGTGGTTGGGGCCACCCGTGGCGTCGAGCAGCAGGTTCCAGTCGATCCAGCCCACGGTCCAGCGGTTCAGGTCGTTGATCATGGACCTGGCGTAGCGCTCGGCCAGCGCCCATTCACCCGTGTGGGGGCCGCCTTCCTGGCAGCCTTCGGTAAACAGCAGTTGTTTGTCGGGCCAGGCGTCGTGCAGCAGTTGCACCTGCTCAAAGTGGTCTTCACCGTACCAGTGGAAGCCCGTGCCCCACACGTAGCGGGCGGCGGCTTCGTCGCTGTAGATGGTGCTGGCACGTTGCACCATGAGGTCGCGGTTGTGGTCCCACACCACGATGCACACGTGGCCCAGGCCGGCGGCGTGCAGCGCCGGGCCGAGGTGGTCGCGCACGAAGTCGCGTTCTTCTTCGGCGGTGTACAGGCACGAGTCCCAGCGCTGGTGGGCGGCGGGTTCGTTTTGCACCGACACGCCCCATACCGGCACGCCTTCAGCAGCGTAGGCCTGGATGAAACGCACAAAACACTGCGCCCAGGCGGCACGGTATTGCGGCAGCAACGTGCCGCCGTCGTTCATGCGGCCGTTGGACTTCATCCACGGCGGCGGGCTCCAGGGCGACACCAGCAGTTGCAGCGGCCGGCCTGCCGCCTGCTGCGCGGCGTGGATCATGGGCAGCAGGGCCTGGCGGTCGCGCTCGATGCTGAAGCTGTGCAGCGCCACGTCACCCGGTTCGGCCGCATGCGCGTAGTTGCCCAGCGCAAAGTCGCAACTGTTCATGTGCACGCGGCACAGCGTGTAGCCGTGGCCGTGCTGCGGGTCAAAACAGTCTTGCAGGAATTGCGCGCGCGGCCCCGGCGGCAGATGGAGCCAGGTCACGGCGGCGGCCTCGGTAAAGGCGCCGCCGAAACCCAAGACTTGCTGCATCCGGCGTGCCGGATTGACAAAGACCAAAGGCCCCGCCGGAGCGGGGCCTTGGTGGCAGTGCAAGCCCGGTTGTTCCGCCAGCCGCTCGCCGCCGTCGCGGCTGCTCAGCCAGCAGCGCAAGGGCGGATGCTTGCTCACTTCGACCAGTAAATGCCGTCGACGCGGATCCTCGGCAGGCCGGTGGTGTTCAAGGGCTTGCCGGTGAACGAGAAGCGGTCGGCGATGATGAAGCGGAAGTTCACCAGGCGCAGGTCCAGCTTCGGGTTGGCGGCCAGGAAGGCCGAGACGGGAATCGACACGTTGCACCAGCCGTTGGTGTTGCAGTAGCCGAAGTCGCCGGGGCCGACCGTCAGGAAGACCTCCTGCCCGTCACGGTCTTCGGTGTCGGTGCTGATACCCACCTCGATCTTGCCCGGATAGCTGTCGCTCTTGACACTGAAGTTCAGCTTGCCCGTGGCGCCAAAGCCCGACAGGTTTTCGGTGATGCCGGCGTCCGAGTACAGGAACAGGCCCCAACCGTAGTCCACCGGGTTGGGCGTGATCTCGAAACTGGTGCTGCCGTCGCTGGGCGCACCGCCGGCCACCACGCCGTAGCCGGTCAAGGCAAACGGGTCCCATTTCAGGCCGGTGGCGCGCGCCTCGCCCGCCACGTCGGCTTCGGCGTACAACGTGTAGCGGTTGGCCGTGATGGCCGGCGCCACGGTCGGCGCCACCCACTTCACCGCGCTGGCGGCGGTGTAGGTGCCGGGCTCGCAGGTCCAGGTCACGTCGCACGTGCCCAGGCCTTGCACGGTGTAACGCGCCTGGCGGTTCTTGTTGAACAGACCCCAGCCGTCGTCGCCCTGCTTCCAGGGTTCGTCAAAAGCCTGGAAGTAGAAGATCGCCTGCGGCCCGTTGAAGCGCCGCCCTTCAGCCGCCCAGGCCTGCAGGGCGTCAAAGTACAGCTTCTGGTTCACCGGATGGGCGCGGAAGGCCAAGGCAGGGCCGCCGGCGGTGTCCACTGCGGTCCAGCCAGTCTCGCCGATGATCATGGGCATGCTCGACAGCCCCAGTTTGTCAAGCGCGGTCCGCGCCTTGCCAAACTGCAATTTGGCTTCGGTGATGCTGGCGTCGATCATGGCCTGCGCCCGCTGCGCGGTGGGCACCGACTTCAGCCGCCAGTCCCATGCCGTCGGGTTGTAGAAGGTGTCCAGCAACGGATAGGTGTGCACTGCGGCGAAGTCAACGACGTCGGCAATGACCTTGGGCACCGAGGCCCAGAACAGCCAGTTGTCGTCGGTGGTGACGGGCTGCTTGATGGCACTGCGCACACGGCCGATGTAGCCGGCCATCACCACCGGGTCGATCTTGTGCGTGGACCACTCAACCATGGTCTCGTTGCCCACGCTGACGGCGGCCACGATGGTCTCGAAGCGGTTGGCCAGAGATATGCACTTGGCCAGTTCGGTCAGGTTGCCGGCCTCGCCTGCCAGGTCGTGCACCGGGTTCGGGTAGGCACCCAGCATCACCTTCAGGTCGAGGTTGTAGTCGCGAATGACAGTGAGCACGGTCTCGGCAAACGCGCTGCTGCTGAACAGGCGGATGGTGCCGATGCCGGTGGCCTTGATGAGCCGCAGGTCTTGCAGCACATTGGCCGGCGTGATGACCTCGCTGCCGATGTCGGCCTCGCTGCGCGACGTGCGGTACGGCGAATAGTTGACCGCAGCCCGCGTGACGAATTCAGCAGGCAGGGCACGGCGGTCGGTGACCGAAAGAGGCGACTCGGTGTAGCCGCCGCCGCCGCCACAGGCCGTGAAGGTGGCGGCCAGCGCCACCGTCATGGCGGCAGCCAGGGTTCGGCGCAGGGTGCGCTGCGGGGTGCGGGGCAGAGCGCGGAGCCAGTTGGGCATCATGGGAGAACCTCAGCTTCAGAACTGGTAATTCGCTTCGACCGACATCCAGCTGCCACGGTTGGCAATGCGGGAGTCGACGTTCGAGAAGGCGTCGTGGGCGGGCATGCTCAGCGGTGCCTGGCCCTTGTGGCCGTAGGCCACCGCGTTCAGCGAGCCAGAAAAGCTCAGGCCGCCGCCAACGGCGTAGCGCGCGCCCAGGCTGACAAACAGCGCGGAATTGCTCTGGCCGCGTTCGCTGGGGTTGTCGGTGCGCGCCTTGCCCAGGTAGGTCAGCCCGGTGTAGGCCACCAGCTTGGGGTTGATGTACTTGCGCAGGCCCAGCATGAGGTCGGTGGAAGTGGCCGCGTAGCCAGGGTTGGGCACGCCGTTGGCGTCGACACCGCCCCAGTCGACGTTGAAGGGGTTGTTCCACTGGGCTTGCGCACCCTGCGTCAGCGGCACGGCATAGGAGCCGCTCCAGCGGTTGAAGCGCAGACCGCCCGACACTTCATATGCGGTGCCGATCTGGTACTTGCCGAGCAACATGAACATGCCCTGGCTGCTGCCATTGAGCTGCTGGTCGTCACGGTCAGGGAAGGGCGTCAGGCCCGTGAAGGGCGCCTTGGCAAATGCGGCCGGCGGGCCGTTGCGCGCCGACTGCACGATGGCTTCAACAACCAGCGGGCCGCGCGCCCACAGCGCCCAAATCTCATACAGCTGCGGCTTGTTGCGCTTGAAACCGGTGTCACCCTGGTCGTAGGTGGCTTCCAGCACCAGGTTGCCTTCGGCGACGAAGAGCTCGCGCGAGGTGTAACGCAGCGCCTTGGTCAGGATGCCGTAGGCCGCGCCGGAGTCGCTGAACGCTGTTTGCCCCAGGTCAGATGCGTAGGGGTAGTCAGGCCGGTTCCAGCCGCGCGACAGGAAGTTGCCGATCTGCACGGTGCCGTAGTACTCGTGCTTGAGCGTGACGCTGCGGTCGTAGAACACGCCGGGCAGGTCGGGCTTGCCGTCGCGGTAGCGCTGCGAGTAGGCGCCCGACAGGGCGAATCCCTGGGGCAGGTCAAACTTGACGCCCAGGATGGGCTGGATCTGCACGCTGTGGGTGCTCAGGTCACCGTATTCCTTGCCGTAGACCAGGTCGTCGGCCCAGATGAAGTGGCGGCCGGCCGCGGGGTCGCGCTGGCAGCCTTTGCAGCCGTTGCCGACCAGCCCCGCGGTGGCTTTGGCGAAGCCGGTCAGGCTGAAGGGGCCATATTCAAAGGCCTGGGCCGCCGAGGCGGCGCCGAGGCCCAGCACGCACAGCGCGACAGAAAGCGCGCTGCGGACAGGACGTCGCGGTTGCCCGTCCTGGCGGGACGCTGTACTCCGTGGACGAATAATTTCTTGCTGCATAGGACAGGCCACCTTGGGCTGGATTGAGTGCGTTGAAAGCGCTTTCAGAGAATACGGTCGTCTGTGCCGTCGCGTCAACGCGTACACGCTGCGTGTTTACCCTCGCGACTGTCGTGTCGGGGGTCCTCGGCAGTCCCGGGCGGCGCTTGACACACCCGCAGGCGGGGCATCCGGGTAAACGCGGGATCACGTTGAAAGCGCTTTCACAAACAATCGTTGCGCAGGCAGTTACTGCACTAAAAGGGGAACACGATGACTCCGACGAACGCCCGCGCGCTGACCCAGTGGGCGGCTTCGGCAGTTCTGGCCGTGCTGGCTGCCGCGCTGCCGGCTGCGGCACAGCCCGTGAAGCTTGGCGCCGGCACCTACTTCCTGTCGCCCAAGGAGGGTGACAAGGCCGTGCCGCCCGCGCCTTTGCGTACCGAGGCCATGCTCAAGCGCGCCGCACCCACCAGCCAGTGGTATTCGACGCTGATCTTCAACCCCAAGCCCGAAGCCATCTTCGTGCAGCCGATCACCGTGAAGGCCACGCCTGCGGGCCTGGAATTCGCGCTGCCGTCCAAGGAAGCCGTGACCAGCGTGCGCCAGGACGTCGAGATCCGCTACCCGCACAAAGACCCACTGCTCATCTCGCCTGCCGCGTTCGAGCCCGGCACGGCCAAGCTGGCGGGCGCCGACGACTGGTCGATCGACATTTCGATGGCACGTGGTGCCGACGACATGCGCACCACGGTGGCGCGTGGCCACCCCTATGCATCGATCCAGATCACTCGGGGCGACCTGCGCGTGCGCCTGCGCGCCGCCGGCCAGCGCCTGCACACCGACGCCGACGCGCGCGTGCTGGCGCTGAGAGTGGGCGCCAAGGCTTACGCGCTCTTTGGCCCCACCGGCGTGAAGTGGGAGCCGGTGTCGCCCACCGAGTGGGTCGCACGGCTGCCTGCGGGTGCCGGCTACCTGTCGGTGGCCGGGTTGCCCGACGACAAGGCCGAGACGCTGGCGTTGTTCACGCGCCACGCCTACGCCTTCATCAAGCAGACGCGCGTCGAATGGCAATACGACGAAGCCGCGAGCCAGGTCGAAACCACCTTCAAGGCCACCACCCAAGTGATGGAAGGCCCCGACAACGGCCCGCTGCTGGGCCTGTATCCGCACCAGTGGTTCAGGAATGCTTCGGTAGAAGGAAAGCTTGGGGCCACCTTTGACACCGTGCGCGGCAAGCTGCGCCTGCTGGCCGCATCGCAGTTCAAGACCACCACCGCCTACAGCGGCTTTGTGCCCTATTGGCCCGGCATCACGGCGTCGCCACGCCTGGACGAGCTGAAGGACCTGATGGAGAAGGACTTCCGCACCGCAGGGCGCGAGCTGCAGCGTGAAGGCAAGAGCGCCTACTGGGCGGGCAAGGGCCTGCAGCGCACCTTGAAGCTGGCCGAGGTGTTTGAGCAGCAAGGCGACACGGCCAGCCGCGACCGCCTGCTGGACACGTTGAAGAAACGCGCCGAGGAATGGCTGGGCGGCAACAGCAACCGTGGCTATGTGCAGCTGGACAAGTCACTCGGCGTGGTGTCGATCTACCCCGAGGAATTCTTCGCCGTCACCGAGATCAACGACCACCAGTTCTGGTTTGGTTACTGGATCCGCGTGGCCGCCGAAGTGGCGCTGCGCGACCCGGCCTGGATCGCCAAGGACCGCTGGGGCGGCATGATTGAGCTGCTGATTGCCGACATCGCCACCACCGAGCGTGGCCGGGCCGACTTTCCCTTTCTGCGCAACTGGGACGCCTACGAGGCACACACCTGGGCCAACGGTGTCGGCGTGGGTGAATTCGGCAACAACAACGAATCGTCGTCGGAAGCCATCAACGCCTGGGCCGGGCTCATCCTGTGGGGTGAGGTGACCGGCAACAAGGCGCTGCGCGACCTGGGCGTCTACCTGTACACGAACGAGATCGAGGCCATCAACCACTACTGGTTCGACATCCACGGCCAGGTGTTTGCGCCCGAGTACAAAAATGCCGAGGTCAGCCAGGTCTTTGGTGGCATGTACCGCCACGACACCTGGTGGATCGATGACCCGCGGCAGATCAAGGGCATCAACCTGCTGCCCGTGACCACGGCGCACACCTACATGGGCCGCGACCCGGCCTTCGTCAAGCGCAGCCTGGCCACCCTGCCGGCCGAGACTGCGCTGTGGAACCGCATCGCCAACAAACCCAGCCCGCCGCCGCCCAAGGACATCTGGCAAGACGTGTTTGCACAGTACCTGGCGCTGGCCGACCCCGCGCAGGCGCTGAAGACCTGGGAGCGCTGGGGTTCGGTGGAACTGGGTGCGTCGCGCAGCTACACCCTGCACTTCATGCTCAGCCTCGACGCCATGGGCACCCCCGATTTCGGCGTCAGC
This sequence comes from uncultured Rubrivivax sp., assembly GCA_964620975.1. Lineage (GTDB taxonomy): Bacteria > Pseudomonadota > Gammaproteobacteria > Burkholderiales > Burkholderiaceae_C > Rubrivivax. The sequence goes on from CAZUKT010000005.1 coordinate 20,704, forward strand.
GCCAACACCACGCTGTACCAGGTGTTCAAGCGCCCTGACGGTGGCCGCACCTACCTGGCCTTCAACGCCGGCAAGGCGCCCATCGAGGTGCGGTTCAGCGACGGCAAGCGTCTGACGGTGGCACCGGGCACGCTGGCCCGCCTGTCACCGCCCTGACGGCGACTGCGGGGTCTACGGGTAAGCCAGGGGCCCGACGGCCTTGTCAACCCCGGGCCCCCGAACGCATACTGCTGAAAGCGCTTTCATAAATTGATGTACCGACCGAATCTCTGCCCGCCGGGCCCACGCACCGAGCCCTGCGACCTGCGGGCTACCGCCGCATCCCTGCATGCCGCAGGACCGCTCTCTCCACCAGGATCCACCGTCATGAAGCCTCGCATCCCGTCTCGAACATCCATGCACCTGTTCCTGGCCAGCGCCGTGCTGTTGCTCGCCGCTTGCGGCGGAAGCAATGGCGAAGCGCCGCCGGTCGCGCCCGGCGCACCCGGCGACAGCGCCGGCCCGGTGGTGACCATCACCGACAGCGTGGCAGAAACCAACGCCACGGGTCCCGTCACCTTCACCTTCACTTTCAATGAAGACGTGGGCACGAGCTTCACCGTGGATGACGTCGCGGTTACCGGCGGCACCAAGGGCACCTTCACCCGGATAAGCGGCACACGCGCCACGCTCGAGGTAACCCCCACGACCAACAGCACCGGCACGATCCTGGTCAGCGTCGCGGCCGGCGCGGCCCTGGACGCGCGGGGCAACGCCAGCGCTGTCACCACTTCACAGCAGGCCTATGAAACCGTGGTGCGCACGCAAATGGCGCTGCCGGTCAACTTTGACTCGGCCAGCGTCGCCTACGGCATGACCGGCTTTGGTGGCGCCGAGGATTCGAGCTTTGTGCCCGACCCCACCAACGCCGCCAACACGGTGGCCAAGGTGGTGCGCGCGGCCGGCGCGGAGACCTATGCGGGCACCACCGTCACTGCCACCACGGCAGGCAATGTGCAGACCGGCTTCGCGCCCAAGATCCCGTTCAACGTGACCGACACGCGCATGTCAGTGCGAGTGTGGTCGCCCGATGCGGGCATCCCGGTGCGCCTGAAGGTTGAGGACTTCACCGACAACAACAAGTCGGTCGAGACCGAGGCCACCGTCACCACCGCCGCCGGCTGGCAGACCCTGACCTTCGACTTTGCCAACCAGGCTGCGGGCACCGCAGCGCTGAACCTTGCCTTCAACTACAACAAGGCCACGATCTTCTTTGACTTCAACCGCGCCAAAGCGTCGGCTGTGCAGAAGACCTACTACTTCGACGACCTCGTCTTCGTACCCGGCGCTGCCGGTGGCGGCGGTGGCGGTGGTAGCTGCGGCACCACAGCGCCCACCTGCGCCCCGACGACGACCATCCCTGCGGGCTCGGTGACGATCTACAGCGAGGCTTCCACCACCGCCGGCTTCAACCCGCGCCCGGATTGGGGCCAGCCCACCCAGTACACCGAAGTCACGATCGCCAACAACAAGTCACTGAAGTACACCGGCCTGACCTATGAGGGCATTGAGTTCACGGCCGTCAATGTGGCCGCCAAGACCAAGGTGCATTTCGACCTGTGGTCTCCTGACATGGCCGGTGTGAAGATTTCCATCATCTCGGCCGGCAAGGAAAATGCCGTCACCAAGACACTCACTGCAGGCAGCTGGAACAGCATCGACATCGATCTGAGCGCCTACACGGTGCCGGACCTGACGGCGATCTTCCAGATCAAGCTCGAACCGACTGGCACGCCGGGCACGCTGTATGTGGACAACATCCACTTCTACGGCAGTGCGGCTGGTGGTGGTGGCGGCGGCTGCGGCACGACGGAACCCACCTGCGCCCCCACGACGGCGATCCCCGCCGGCTCCACCGTGATCTACAGCGACGCGGCCAACACCGCCGGCCTGAACCCCAACCCCGACTGGGGCCAGAGCCCGGCCGTGGTCTTCAGCGAACCCGTGATCGCCACCAACAAGTCCCTGAAATACACCTTCGGTGGCACGGCCTTGTACGAAGGCATCGAGTGGGCGGCTGTGGACGTGTCGACCAAGGGCAACCTGCACCTGGACTTCTTCTCGCCCACCATCACGAGTGTCAAGGTGTCGATCATCAGTGCCGGCAAGGAAAACGCCGTCACCAAGGCCGTCACGCCCGGTAGCTGGAATGCCATCGACATCGACATGGCGCTGTACACGGTGCCGAACAAGGCCGCGATCTTCCAGATCAAGCTCGAACCCAACGTGGCCGGCACGCTGTTCGTGGACAACATCTACTTCTCGGGCACGGCCGCTGGCGGCGGTGGTGGTGGCGGTAGCTGCGCCGCAGGCGTGGAGATGGGTGCTGGCGGCGCGCAGACGCTGGTCCTGAGCACCGGCGACGCCAAGGGCCTGTTTGCTGCCGGCGAGGGGATCTTTGCCGGCGACTACAAGGGCGGCCTCAACGCACGTGGCGACTTTGCCGACTATGTCGGCGGACGTTCAGACGGCACACCCGGCTGCGGCACCATCGGCTACTTCAACGACACCGCGATGAGCAACTCGGCCCAGAAGCTCGACGAGAACGGCTGGATCGTCGGCACCTCGCTCGACCCGGGTGGCACGCCCAACTTCTTCCGCTACTTCGTGCTGCTGAAGCCGGAAGCTACCTTCGCGTCGTCGTACATGGGCCTGTTTGCGAATGCGCCCAACAACGGCACCCTGGACGTCAGCACCTTTGGCAGCATCAAGTTCAGGCTCTGGGGGCCGGCAGAGATGTACCAGCAGGCCAACCTGAACCCGGTTGTCGAAATGGTGCTCTCAGGCCCCAAGGTGGCGGGGTGCGTGGCAACCGGTTCTGGTGGCACCGAGATCTCCAAGAACGTGACGGCCAACCTGAAGATCGGCGCCGGCTCGGCCTACAAGGTGGGCTTGGCCGGGTTCACGGTCAAGGGCGTGTGCGGTGCCGACACCAACGGCACTGCGGTGGCCTCGGTGCTGTCCAAGCTGTCACGCGTGGCCTTCACGGTGCCGTCCAGCAGCTTCAACTTCATCAACGCCAACCCGGGTGGCACACCGTCGTACTCGTCGGGTATCAACGTCGGCCCGATAGGTTTCACCAACAATTGATTCAGCCCGGTTCCTGAACCGGAGCCGCGAAGCCTCAGGGCTTCGCGGTTTTTTTTCGCCCGTGCTCGCCGCACATCAACACGCCTGCGGGCGGCTGCCACGCCCGACCGCAGTCGGGCACACGCGGGCTTGAACACGCCCGCAGCCGGGCCAGCGGGTGGCCATGCACGCATGCAGCATCGGCGGCTGCATGGCGCCTGTGTTTAGGGTGCGCTCGGTGACGCGCCACCTGCCAGCACTGAGCGCACCGAGTGCAGCAGCAGTTCCAGTTCCAGCGGCTTGGTCAGGTAGGCGGCAAAGCCCGCCGCCAGTGCAGCGTCAATGTCGCCGGGTAGCGCGTTGGCGCTGACGGCAATGACGGGAATGTGGGCCGTGCGGGCGTCGGCACGCAGACGGGCCAGCACGTCAAACCCGTCCATGCCGGGCAGCTGTATGTCCAGCAGCACCAGCGCGGGTTGCTGCTCGTGCGCCAATCGCAGGCCTTCGGCGGGCACCATGGTGGCAAGTACACGCACGCCGGGCAGGCGCCCCAGCATGGCGTCCATCAAGGCCAGGTTGACGGGGTTGTCTTCGATGTACAGCACCGTGCCCTCGGCCGCACTTGGCAACAGCGGCGCCGGCGCTGGCGCGTTGCCGTCATCGCCTTCAAGGCGGCCCTGCGCCACCGCAGGCAAACGCACCCAGAACGTGCTGCCCATACCCACCACGCTTTGCACGCCAATGGTGCCGTCCATGGCCTCTACCAGGCGGCGGCTGAGCGCCAGGCCAATGCCTGTGCCTTCGACGCCGGAGTTTGCGGCGTGCAGCCGCTCAAAGGGCTGAAACAGCCGCTGCTGGTCGGCTTCAACCAGGCCGTGGCCGGTGTCGTGCACGAGCAGGCGCACGTGGCCGGGCTCGTGTTCACAGCCCACGCTCACCTCGCCGCCGACGCGGTTGTATTTGATGGCGTTGCCCAGCAGGTTGAGCAGCACCTGCTTGAGCCGCGTGGCGTCGGCCCGCACCCGCACGCCTGCAAGGTGGCGTGCGTCGGCATGCAGTTGCACACCCAGGCTCGGCGCCAGTGGGCGCACCAGTGCCAGGCACTGCGCCACGAGTTCGCCCAGATCGACTTCGGTGGGCTCGATGTGCAGGTGGCCGGCTTCGATGCGCCCCAGGTCAAGGACTTCGTTGATCAGCTCCAGCAAGTGCCGCGCGCCGCGCAATATCTCGCGCACCCAGCGCTGCTGGTGCACCGCCAGAGCGTGGCGCGAGTCCGACTCCAGCAACTGGCCAAAGCCGAGGATGGCGTTCATGGGCGTGCGCAGTTCGTGCGACATCTGCGACAGGAATTGCGACTTGGCCAGGTTGGCGCGCTCGGCTTCGTCGCGTGCGCTGATGAGCAAGGTTTCAGCCCGCAGGCGGGCCGAGATGTCCACCCCAAAGGCGTAGCAGATTTGCTGGCCGCCGTCAGATGCATGCCCGACGACGTGGGTCATTTCCAGATCCAGCAGTTCACCCGCCGCCCCTGGCCGCCGGAACCTGCGCGCCTGCACCACGCGCTCACCCGCGCGGGCTCGGCTGAAGAGATCGGCCACGACAGCAGCCCGGTTGTCGCCAATCACCTCTTGCAGGCTGCGGCCCACCAGGCCGTGGGCCGGCGCCCCAAGCACTTCGGCCATGCGGTCGTTGACGTAGGTGTAGCGCATCGCGCCGTCCATGGCCGCGATGTAGCCCGGAAACGCGTCCAGCAAGGCCCGCTGCTCGGCATCACGTTCCTGCAAAGATTGCAGCGCCCGCGTCTCGGCCGTGATGTCCCTGAAGCTCCACACCCGCACGCTGCGTGTGCCCACCTGCGCGGGTTCGCAGCGGCGCAGCAGCACGCGGCCGTCACGCAGCAGCACTTGCGACTCATGGCGTTTGTTGTGGGTGACCACGTCTTCAATCAGGCGGGCCTGCACCTCGGGCTCGGCCATCAGCGGCAGGGCATGGGCCATGATGTCGACGGGCGTCAGCCGGTCTGCCAATCGTTGGGGTATGCCCCACAGCTGCAGCAGTTGCGCATTCACAAAACGCAAGGGCTCGGTGGCGGTATCGGCGTCTGACGCAAAGATCGCGTCGCCGGTGGCGTTGAGCGTGCGGCGCAGGTACTCGGCGCTGAGCTCCAGCGCCTGGCGGCTGGTTTCCTGCTCTGTGACGTTGCGCGTCACCATCACCACCAGCCGCGGCCCGGCGCCTTGTTTGGCGTAGGGGTAGTAGGTGGTCTCCATCATCTGCCCTGCCAGGCTGGGCATGGTGATGGCGGCACGTGCCGTGCGCACCTGTTGCGACTGCAGGCAATCGGCCAGCGCGTAGCTGCGCGCGGCACCACCACCGTCGGGCAGAAGTTCGGCCGTGGTGCGGCCCAGCGCTTGTTCACGCGTCAGGCCCACCGCACTGCACCAGGCGTCGTTCACAAGGTGGTAGACCAAGTGCTCGTCCACCACCGACACCAGGTCGGTGATGGAATTGACCACCAGTTCAAAGTGCCGCAGCACCTGCTCTGCCTGTCGCCGCACGCTGATGTCGGTCCACAACCCCACCGACCCCACGCGCACACCGGCCGTGTCACCAATGGGCGATGCCTGGTTCATGCAATACAGACGAGTGCCGTCGGGCCGCAGCAGTGCCACCTCATAGCTTCCGCTGGCACCCGTGCTGCGCGACGCGATCTCGCGCTCGATGATGCGGCGGTCTTCGTCGGCGAAGAATTCAAACACTGTGCGGCCCACGATCTGCTCACGCGGGCGCGCCAGCAGCAGACACATGGCCGGGTTGACGTCCACGGTCACGCCGGCCATGTCAAGCCGCCAGTAGCCCTGGCGCGTGGTGCGCAGCAGTTGCGCCATCAAGTGGTGCTGTTCGGCCAGCGCCAGGCGCGCGGCCTCGGCCTCTTGCGCGTGGCGTTCGGCGGCGGCGGCATGGTGCGCTTGTTGCAGCCGCAACTGCACGCTGGTGCGCAGCGTGCGTTGCGAGCGCAGGGCACTGGCGCCGGTCACGGCCAAAAAGAGCACCAGCAGCGCACCCAATGCGCCGCCGTGCGCGTCACCGCGCCAGAACAAGTGGGCCACCAAGGGCAGCAGCGTGGGCACCACAAAGAGTGCGGCCGCCCGCAAGTCAAACGCGGCGGTGATGAGCGAACCCGCCGCCAACGCTGACAGCGCAAAGGCGAGTTGCGTCTGCCCGTCCACACTCATCAGCGGCGGCATCAGCGCCGCCGCCACGCCCCAGGCCACACCATGGCCGAAAAAAGCCATGCGATAGCGATGCAGCCAACGCGCCACGGTGGCTGCGGATGCTGGCGCCATGGCCTCAGCGGGGCCGCTGCTCGCGGTGCTGGGCTTGAGCGCACGCACATGCACACGCCACACGGCCAGGCGCAACAGCAGTGCCGCCACCAGGGCAGCGCCCCATGCTGCGAGCAAACCAGGCGGTGCCTCTTGCCAGGCCAGCACCAGCACCACGGCGCCCACCAGCAAACTGGCGACGATTGAACTCAGCGAAATGGTGGCGTGCAGGTGCAGACGGGTGCGCTGCAAGCCCTCTTGCATGGCCTGGGGCGAACGGGTCACTGGAACACCCTTCGCGCAAAGCGCTGCGGGATGGGCGCTTGGGCGCGGCCCGGCGCGCTCATGCGGCCCACGCTCCCAGCGCAGACAGCACGCCCAACGAGAAAACGGGGGTCACCATCGTGCGCCGATTGTGACTGCGCCAAGGCCGTGCAGCCCCGGGCCCCGTGCCCCTGCGGCACGCCCGCTGCCAAACTTTGCCGCCATGAGCCGCCCGCTTGCGGCACCGGCATGTGGCGTGTTGATGGCGCTGCGGCTGCCCGCCCACTGGCAGGCCGGCACGGCAGAATCACGGCGTCGGCCGCGCGCCCGCCGCCACACCAGAAAGCCCCGCGCTATGGACCGTTTCACGATCTCGCTGGACGAACAACTCGCTGCGGCCTTTGACACCTGGCTGGCCGCACGCGGCTACGCCACACGCTCTGAGGCCGTGCGCGACTTGCTGCGCGCCGAGCTCGAACGCACGCGCCAGCACCGCCCCGAAGGCCTGCATTGCGTGGCTTGCCTGAGCTATGTCTTCAACCACCATGAGCGTGAACTGGGTGAACGCCTGGCGCACATGCAGCACGCGCACCACGACCTCACGCTGTCAACCACCCACGTGCACCTGGACCACGACCACTGCCTTGAAACCGTGCTGCTGCGCGGCCCGGCGCCGGCGGTGCGCGACTTTGCCGACGCCATCTGCGCCGAGCGGGGTGTGCACCACGGGCAGGTCAACCTCATCAGCGTGGACCTGCATCAGCACCACAGCCACGGCGCGCACACCGAGCCGCACACGCACTTCAAACCCGCCACCTGAATGCAAGCCGACACCCGCTGGCCTGAACGCCCCCCACACCCGGTACCGGGTGTAGACCGCGCTGACCCGGCCCCGGGTGCAGACCGCGCAAACCCGCCCCTCGACCCCACGCCGCGCGGCCCCCTGTGTGGCCTGAAGGTGCTGGAATTGGGCCAGCTCATCGCCGGCCCCTTTGCCGCAAAGACACTGGCCGACTTTGGCGCCGACGTCATCA
>CAZUKT010000006.1:0-16987 GCA_964620975.1 uncultured Rubrivivax sp.
GGGTGGCGCGGGCCTGAACGTCGGTGAACAGTTGTTCAAGCAAGGGCCCGGCGCGGGCGTCGCCCAGCGCCACCAGCACCTCGTGGCAGGTCCAGCGCGTGTCCAGCGTCTCGTTGGCCGGGACCTCGGCCAGTTCATGCTGCAGGCGGCCCAGCGCGGCGTTCAGCATGGCCAGCGCCTGCGCGGGCTGGCCCAGGCGCAAGGTGCACAGGGCGGCGATGGCATCCACGTCGCAGGACTCGCGCACTTCATCCAGGGCCTGGTGCAGCGTTTGTGATTGCGCACAGCATTGCTGGGCGGTCTGGGCATCGCCCTGTCCAAGATGCAAGCGGGCCAGGAAACGCAGTGTGCATGCCTCCATGCGGCGGTTGGCGGTGGCGCGGTATATGAGCAGGTTCTGCCCGTGCCAGCGCGTTGCCGCAGCCGCGTCACCCAGCGCCTCGGCCGCCTCGGCCAGGCGATGCTGGCCCCAGGCCACCTGGCTGGGTGAGCCGATGACTGTGGCCAACACCCGAATGCGTTCACCCAAGGCCACCGTCTCGTCCCACCGAGCCAGGCTGCACGCCACAAGCGCCAGGTTGTCCAGTGCACCCAGCTGCAGGCGCGGTATGCCCAGCGATTCACCGCGCGACAGCACCGCAGTCAAGGTGCGGCGCGCTTCGTCCATGCGGCACAGTTGCAGGGAGACCATGCCCGACAGGGTCAGCAACTGGGCCTCGGTCTCGGCCCGCCGGGGCGCGGGCTCGATCTTGGCGGCCCAGGGCAGCCCGGTCTCGATGTGCCGGCTGGCGCCCGCGTAGTCTTGGCGCGCCAAGTGCAGCCACGCCAGTTGGCCCTGCGCCATGGCGGCCCATTGCGCAGCGCCACAGCCTTGCGCCAGATCGAAGGTCTGCCGGGCCAGCTGCTCTGCGGTGGCGGCGTCGCCGCGCCGGTCGGCCAGCAAAGCGGCGCCCCATAACAGCCGCGCCTGGCGCGCGTCGTCGGGGTGGTGCTGCAGCAGCGTGGCCATGTCCACATGCAAGCCGTCCTGCGCGGACCTGTCGCCCAGGGTGTCGGCAAGCGAATCCAGCAGCACCAACAGGTCAAAGCGTCGGGCCGGGTCTGACTCGCCCAGCAAGGCCAGTGCGCGGCGCAACCAGGCCACCGCGGCCGTGTTTGCAAATCGCTTCTGGGCTTCGCGGCCCGCCTGCTCAAAGCAGTCTGCGGCCAGCGCCGCGTCGCCTGCGCGTTCGGCGTGTTCGCCGGTCATGGCCAGGAACTCGGAGCCGCGCCCCTGCGTGCGTTCAGCCAGCCAGCGCGCCACGGCGCCGTGGCCCCGCTTGCGTTCGGCCTTGAGCAGCGTGTCATAGGTCACCTGGTGCAGCAGGTGGTGGCCAAACTGGCGCTCGGCCGTGCCTTCAAAGTCGCTGCGCTCGTGGGCCTTCACAAAGGCCGCTTCTTGCAGTGCCGGCAAGGCCTGCGGCGCGTTGCTGTCCACGGCCTGCAGTGCGTCGTCCCAGAAGACGTGGCCGATGACGCTGGCCTGGCGGGCTGCTTGTCGCTCGCTGGCCGGCAGCGCGTCCAGCCGGGCTTGCAGCAAGCCCACCAGCGTGCCCGGCAGGCGCACGGTCTGCAGCCGATCGATCTGCACCGCCCAGTGCGGATCGCCCACGACGATGACGCCGTCGTCAATGAGCCGGCGCACCAGTTCTTCCATGTAATACGGGTTGCCTTCGGCCTGGCCGACGACAAGCTCGACCAGCTTGTGCGGCACGCCGGCTATGCGCTGCAGCAGCGCCTGCGCCAGCCCGTCGCTCTGCGCTGCGGCCAGCGGGCTGAGCAAGACCTGCGTGTCGTCGGTGCACCAGCCGGGCCGGCGCGTCAGCAGCACGGGCCGGGCGGTCATCATCAGCGCCAGCGGCAACTCGGCGGCATGCGCCAGCAGGTGCTGCAGCAGGTCCAGCGAGCCGTCGTCGGCCCAGTGCAGGTCTTCGACGATCAGCACCAGCAAGCTGCTGCCCTTGGTGGCCAGCGCCAGCAGGTAGGTGCGCAGCGCCGCAAAGGCCTGGTCGCGCAGGCTGCGTTGGTCCAGGCCGCGCACATGCGTGCTGTCGCCGAAGTCCAGGCCCGAGAGTTGGCCTATGAGCTGGGCCTGGCGCTCGCCACGTTCAGCAAACCAGGGGCTCAAGCCTTGCACCACCTTGCTGCGTGCCACCTCGGCGCTGTCGGTGTCGGCCACGCAAAACTGCGTGGCCAGCAAGGCGCGCAGCAGGCCCCAGGGCCGCAGTTGGCCGTCGGGCTGCGAGCGCAGCGTGAGCACGCGGCAGCCCTTGTGCGGCGCCATCAGCGCAGCCATGAATTCGCGCAGCAGCCGGCTCTTGCCCAGGCCGGCGTCGCCCACCAGCGTCAGGGCCTGCAAGTGCTGCGTCTGGCGGGCGCGGGCCACCGCATGCAGCAGACGCTGCAGTTCAGCGTCGCGGCCCACCATGGGCGTGGCCAGCCCTTGCAAGCCGCGCTCCACGCTGGCCAGGCTGCGGTCCAGCGCGCCGCGAACAAGGTAGGTCAACAGCGGAGCGTCTACGCCCTTGACCCGCAGCGGAGGCTGGGGCTGGGCGTCAAACAGGCCCCGCACCTGGCCCCAGGTGTCGTGGCTGATGCGCAGCGCGCCGGGCGGCGCGCTTTGCTCCATGCGGGCGGCGATGTTGACGGCCGCGCCCATGGCGGTGTTGTCGGCCTCGACACCCGCGCCCAGCGCCACGTCACCGGTGTGCAGACCCACGCGCAGGGCGAAATCATGGATACCGTGCAGGCGCTGCGCATCAGCAAGCTGCTCGCGCCCGGCGCCAAGGATCGCCAGGCCCGCGCGCACGGCGCGCACGGCGTCGTCTTCACGTGCTTCGTCCATGCCAAAGGCCGCCTTGACGCCGTCACCCATGAAGCGCAGCACGCGGCCCTGGTGGGCTTCAACGAGCTCGGCCATGCGCCGCAGGGTGCTGCCGAGCAAGCCCGCCGTGGCTTCCGTGTCCAGGCCCTGGCCGGCGGCGGTGGTGCCGACCACATTTGCAAACAGCACGGTGACTTGCCGGCGCTGCAGGCCCGTGGGCCGCAGCAGCCCGGCCAGGCGCTCGCGCAGCGGCGCCGTGGCCAGGGCCACTCCCGGGCCGCAATGGCGCTGGCAAGCTGGGCTTGGTGGGCTTGTTGGGGGCTCATGATCGCCCGCGCCTCGGCTTGGTCGGCAACAGCGCGGCCACCCCGTCTTGCAACTCCAGGCCGGGCACCTGGTCGAAGTGGCGAATGTTGTGGGTCACCAGCGTCAGCCCTTACGAAAACGGTTTTACTTTACGTAGGACGTGCCGCTCAGGCAATCCGCAGTCCTGGGCTGGCGGGGCCTGGATCGGGCGTTCGCCCGCCAGCGCCCCGCTGGCGGCACGCTGACTTTCCTTGGCCCGGCCTGGCGTCGTGCCCCTCAAGCGACTGGGGCCAGCCCGGCTGCCCGCGCGGCGCCCCAGTCCCGGCAGATCCCGCGAGCCGCCAGGGTGCTGCGCATGAAGGTGTCGCGCGCCACGTGCTCGGCCATCCGTTCGGCCTGCGCGCTCAAGCCGCCATGCGCGAGCTCCAGCAAGCCGGCGGCGCGGCCGTCACCCAGCGGCGCCAGCGCGCAGTAGAGATGGTACGGGGGCTCAAAAGCGTCACCCCAGCCGCCCTGTTCAGCCACCTCGGCCAAGAGCGCGTCGGCTGCGGCCAGCGCCTGCTCGTTCTCACGCAGAACCTGCAGGTTAAGCACCACTGCGCTGGCGTTGACCCATTCAGCAACCCGGTCGCCGTGCGCCTTGAACCCGGCGCAGGCCTCACGGGCATGCGCCAGGGCGTCTGCATGGCGGCCTAGCAGGCGAGCGGCAAGTTGCGCGCCGTTGTGCGCAAAGGCCTCGGTTCTGCGTTCACCGCTGAAGCGCGCCAGCCGCAGACCATCCAGCGCGCAGTCGTAGCCCAACTGGGCATCGCCCGTCTCGCAAAGCATGCCCGACAGGTTGGCGCAGGCCAAGCCCTCCAACCTGCGTGAACCGATCTCGCGGCAGTCCTGCACCACCTGCAACAACAGGTCGCGTGCGTTCTGCATCCTGCCCAGCGTGGTTTCAACATGCGCCAGGTTGACTTGCACGGTGACGACGCCGCTGCGGCTTCCCGCCGCCTTGTAGATGTCAATCGCCTGACGGAAATGCGTCAGCGCCAGCGTCAAGCGATTGGCGTCAATGTGGCCCACGCCAAGGTTGGTCTGGATCGCCGCCTCGGTATTGAGGTCGCCGGCGACGCGCGCCTGCTCCAGGCCCTTGTGCGCATGCACCAGGGCCTCGTCATGGCGGCCCAGACGGCTCAGGCAAATGAAGGTGACGTTGTGCACCCGCCCGGCTTCCCGCGGTGCGCGCGCTTCGGCCCGGGCCAGGCGGCGCTCGGCGAGTTCGACCGCGTCCTCGAAACGCGCGTCCATGAACAGCCGCCACATCAAGTCGTTGGCCAGCCCCAGGCGCAACTCGTCGTCGTCCGTCTGGTCTGCCAAGGACTCCAGGATCTCGACCTCGCGCCGATGTCCGGCAGAGTCACCACGGCGTATGAAGACGCCGCTGCAGACGCGGTGCAGGCGCACCTGGCGCTGCAGGTCGCTGCCGTCGTCCAGCGCCAGCGCGCGGTCGGCATGCGCCAGGGCGGCGGTGTCGGCCTGCCGACGCGCTGCGTCCTCGGCAGCGCGCGTCCAGTAGTCGATGGCCTGCGCCGTGTCGCCGGCGCGCTCAAAGTGCTCGGCAATCTGGCTGGCCAGCTCGTTCTCGCGCCCCTGGGCACGGCCCTGCAGCCAGCGTGCGGTGCGGCCATGTGCTTGGCGTTTGTCGGGCTTGAGTACGGTGCCGTAGGTCACCTGGTGCAGCAGGTGGTGGCGAAAGCTGTACTCGCTGGCGCCCTCGAACGCGCTCTGCGCTTGCAGCAACGCCAGTTCGAGCCGCGTGAGTGCGGGCAGTTGTTCGGGCGCCCGGGGGTCGATCGCTGCCAAGGCTTCGTCCCAGAACTGCGCGCCCACCACGCTGGCCCGTTGCAGGCTGCGCCGCGCATCGCCGTCCAGCGCATCCAGCGTCGCCTGAAGCACGCCCACCAGCGTGGCCGGCACCTTCAAGTCGGTCAACTGGTCGGCCTGCACTTGCCAGTGCTCGCCCGCGGTCTGGATGACGCCGGTGTCGACCAGCATCTGCAGCAGCGCTTCCATGTAGTACGGGTTGCCCGCCGCCTGCGTCGACAGCAGTTGCTGCAGCGCGGGCACGGGTGCGGCAAAGCGTGTCAATAGCGCGGCGGCCAAGGCATCGCTGTCCTGTGCGGCCAGCGGTGTCAGTTCAATGAGTTCGTGCCCAGGCCACGGGGCACCCCACTGCGGCCGGCGCTGCAGCAGTTCGGGCCGCGCGGCGCAGATCAACAGGACGGGCAGTTCTGGTGCAGCCGCCACGAGGTGGTCGATGGCGTTGAGCGATTCTTCGTCGGCCCACTGCAGGTCGTCCAGCACCAACACCAGGGGCTGCGCGGCAGCCTGGTACTGCAGGCAGCGAACCCAGGCGTTGAGGCCCCGGCCCTGCAGTTGTTTGCCGTCGCGCAGGATGCCGGCAATGAAGGGGCTGGCGCTGTAGTCCAGGCCAATGAGTTGCCCCAGCAGCGCGGTTTGTTCATCAGCCGCATCACCAAAAAAAGGCTGAAGGGCGGCGGCGAAGGTCTGCTGAGCCTGCGCCTGCGAATCGCTGTCGCGCACGCCCAGGCGCCAGAACAGCAGGTCGCGCAGCAAGCCATAGGGCTGGTACATCGCCTCGGGGTGGCTGCTGGCACGCCACAGCCCGATGGCCGGCGCCTGCGCCTGCGCTTGCGTCAGCCACGCGGCCTGAAACTCGGCCAGCAGCCGGCTCTTGCCCACCCCCGCGTCGGCGATCACGGTGGCCGCAGCCAGGCGGCCGCCAGCGGCGAACACGGTGGACGCCAGGCCTTGAAGTTGCCGCTGTTCGGTATCGCGGCCGACCATCGCGGTCGTCACCCCGTCGGCGCCGTGCCGCAGCCCGCGCAGCCGCCGCTCGCGCACACCCTGCACCAGGAAGGTCCGCATCGGCTCCTGCAGGCCCTTGACCAAAAGAGCGGGCTGTTCCAGCACGTCGAAGCGCCCTTGCACGAGCCGGTAGGTGTCCATGCTGATGCGCAGGGTGCCGGGCGGGGCCGCCTGCTCCATGCGCGCCGCGATGTTGACCGCCAGACCGCTCAGGCTGTTGTCGTGTTCGACACCGCCGCCGCGCACCGCCGCTCCGGTGTGGATGCCAACCCGCGCGTGGAAGCCCTCCAAGCCATGGGCCACACGCAGCGCATCGCCGTGGCGCGCCGCTTCCTGCAGCAGTGCCAGGCCGCAGTTCACCGCGCGTTCGGTGTCATCCTCGCGCGTGCCGTTGGCGCCAAAGGCCACCTTCAGGTTGTCGCCGGTGTAGCGCAACACTTCGCCGCCATGTTGCAGCACGATGGCGCTGAAAGATGCCAGCGCGCCGTCGATGACGGACTGCACGTCCTCGGGGTCGAGTCGCTCACTGAGAGGCGTCGAGCCCACGATGTCGCAAAAGAGCACGCTGACCTGGCGCAGCCGGCGCACCGGCCCGGCCGCCGATGCAGGTGCGCCCAGGCTGGCCAGCTGTTCGATCAAGGGGCTGAGCGCGGCGTCGACCAGCGCGTCGCCCAGCACCGCGCGACGTGAACGCAGCAGGGCCATGGTGTCCAGCAGCATGGCGTGCAGCACCTGCTCGGTAGGCAGGGCCGGGATGTGCACAGCCGCTGCCGGCCGCAGCAGCCCGGCCAGGCGCTCGCGCAGCGGCGCCGTGGCCAGGGCCACCCCTGCATCACCCAGCGTGGCGCGTTGGCCTTCCAGCGCCGCAATGGCGCTGGCCAGCTGGGCGGCTTCGGGCCTCACCGTGGCCTGGGGTTCAGGCTGCACGGCAGGGAGCGGCAAACAGCGGGTGGGCCCGGACGGCGGCGCAAAGTCATCGTGAATTGTCAGCCGTCGCCAGCGCAGCGTGTGTGCTGTTTGAACCCAGCGAACGGTTGACAGGCAGCACCTCGTGTGTGGCAGCCTTGTGCACACCGGGTGCGACCGGCACCGGGGCGGGTTGGCTGGCGGCCACCCGTGCCGCAGGCCGCAGCTTGGCGCCTTGGGCTGTGTCGTCCTGTGCCAGCCCGCCCGCCAGGGCAGGCGTGGCGGGCGATGGACGCGACGAGGACAACAGATTCAGTGGCAGGTGCGACATGATGGGTTCTCCGGTGGGGGATCAACGATGGGCAACCGGCGAAGGCATGGTCGCGGGTTCCAGTGGTGCCGGCAGGTGGCGGTTCAATGGTGAACAGCGGCAGATGCCGGGGCCGCAAGCGCGTGGGCGTGGGTCCGCCAACGGCGTGCCAACGCGGGGGTCAGCGGCTGTGCTTGGCGTTGGCAACGGGGGTCTGCGGGTCATGGCGCGCCAGCATCACGGGCGCCTGCTGCCGGGCAGACTTGGCCCAGGCGGCCAGTTGGTCCTGGTTGCTGTCCCAGTCCTTGCCAAACAAGGAAGGGCCGTTGGTGTACATCCACAAGGCCAGCTCGGCCGACGGTGCGTGCCCGGCATTGGCCAACGGAATGAGCCGGCCGAAGGCTTCGGAGAAGCGCGCCTGGCGGAACGAGGCCACGGCGTTGGCGTGCAGGCGTTCGGTGTCTGAAGTTGACGGTGCGGGCGCTGCAACGGACGCAAGCGCGGGTGAAAGATCGGTTGAGAGCGCGGGTGACATCGCGGTCTGCGCAAAGGCACCGGGCACGTGCAGCGCGAGCAGCAGGGTGACGGGCAGCCATGAAAAGCGGGGGGTGGACATATTGGTTCTCCGGGTGAGTGTTGTGAGGGACGGGGTCTTCAGAACGTGGCTGCGGCTACTTCTTCGTCGGCCGGGCGCTGGCCGGCAGCGCCGGGCTCGCTTCAGGCGCGACGGTGTCGGCGCCGGGGCGGGCGGCCTCCGTGGGCCTTGGGGAAAGGCTGTTCATGGTGTGCTCTCCTTGTCCATCGGCAAATGCCGACCGGTGCAGCCATGCTCAGCCCGCGCGGGCCCACCGGCGCCTGGCGGTTCAATAGTGAACAGCGGCCCGGCCGGCCGCTACAGTGCGGCGCTTTGGCCTGCGGCTGTTTCGCGGGCCGGCCCGGTTGCAAAGTCATGGAGCAGGCGTGGAAGACACCGACGAGATCCTGGCCGAGTTGGCCAAGCTGGGCGACACCCGCACCTGGGAGCCCGGTGCGGCCGTGGTGACCGAAGGCGAGCTGGCCGACTGCATGTTCATCGTCCATTCGGGTGTGTTGCGTGCCGTGGTGGCCGGTGAAGGTGGGCGTGTGGTTGAACTGAACACCTTGGGCGCGGGCGAGATCTTTGGCGAGCTGATGCTCAGCGGCGAGCGGCGCGCCGCCACCGTGGAGGTGACCGTGCGGGCGCAGTTGACGCGGGTCACGCGGGCCGAGGTCGAACGGGTGCTGGCTTCAAGGCCCGACCTGGCCTTTCACCTGATTCAGCGTCTGGTGCAACGCGTGCGCACGCTCACGCAGACCGTGGGCAGGCTGGCGTCGGTGGACGTCTATGGGCGGCTGGTGGGCCTGTTTGATGCGCTGGCGGTGGTGCAGGCGGGCCAACGTGTGGTGCCCGGCCCGCTGAGCCAGGCGCGCATCGCCGAAAGGCTGGGAGCCTCGCGTGCCATGGTCAACCGGCTGCTGCAGGACCTGGCACGTGGCGGCTACATCGAGGTGTCACGCGAGCGCATCTTGCTGCTCAAGAAGCTGCCGCCCCGCTGGTAATCACCGCGCGCCTGGCGCACCGTCAAAAGCCACAACTGAAAGCCGCACCGCCCAGCCACGACAGGCACACGCCGGCCAGGCCGCACCACACGCCATGGCGCCGCGCAAAGTGCCACGCCAGGCGCCGCGCCGCACCGGACACCACCACCAGGCCGCAAGCCACCAGGCCCAGGGCCAGCACGGCCATGAAGACCAGGCGCACCGCAGTGCGGTGCGGGCACACCGCCAGGCAAATGCGGCTGCGCAGGTCGGGCGGCTCGGCGGCAAAGTTCCTGTCCAGTGCCGCGCCCACCGCGTTGCCAGGCGCGGCACCGGCGATCGGCAGCGTCCAGAAGCCGGCGCCCCCGTAATTCCACTTGAAGTAGGCCAGGTCGGCGTCCAGGCTTTCAGCGTCCACACTTTGCGCCAGCGCCGTGGGCTCGGCGCCGGCATGAAAGACCACGGGCAGCAAGGCGTTGAGAAACGCCACCCGACCGTGGCCGTGCAGGCCTGGGTGGAAGTCGACGCGCGCGCGCAGGGCCCTCTTGGTGCTGCTCGTGGGCTCGTGCAACAGCACCAGCACCGACACCGTGATGTCGGTGGTGCCGGTGTAGGCGGCGGCGTCTGCGCCTTCTGGCACACGTGGATTTGAAGGTTTTTGGGCACTGCGCAAGGCGGCCATCAGCGGCTCGACGCCGTAGGCGCCGGGTTCACCCACCAGGGTGGCGGGCGCCACGATGTTGAGCGCGTAGGCACGCCCCGACTTCTGCATCGCGGTGATGAGCTTGGCCACAAAGCGGCGGTGGAAATCACCAAACCGCTGCTGGCCCACGGCGTCGGTGGGCACGTTGTCAAAGAAGAGGGTGATGCCGTCAAACAGGTGCGTGGGCGTGTGCCAGAACGGCAGCACGTGGCGCAACACCTGGGTGCCCCAGTCGGTGAGCGGCGTGTCGGCCAGGGCCAGGGTGCCAGCCACAGCGCGGTTCAACGGGGCTTCGGTGTCGGGTTGGCTCAGCCAATGAGCCCACTCACTGCGCTGCACCACCAGGTCCACCTGGGTGCCAAAACGCCGCGCGGCGCGTGTGAACAGGGCGGTGCCTGCATCAAAGTTGCCCGAGGTCAGCAATTCACCGCTGTCGCCAATTTGCGCCCCCAGGATGCCGATGCGGTGGAAGCGCTTGAAGTGCATGGGCTGCGGCGTGGTGGTTTGACCCGGCCGGGTCTGCCAGAAAGGGTAGAGGCCGTAGATCAGGTCTCCGCTGGTGGGCAGCGTGCAGGCGCAGCCCTTGTCCGGCCACACGGGCGCCTGGGCCTGTGCAAGCAGGTGCGGCCGGGCCGCACGGGCCAGGAGCGCACGCTTGGCAGCTTCGGGCAGCAGGTCAGCGACTGGCGGCGGCGGTGCGGTGGTGGGGGCAACCGGCTGCTGGCCGGCGATGGCGGCGATGGCGGGCGGCGCATCGCTAGCCGCACGAGGCGGGCAAGGCGGTTTGACATCTGGTGGCGCGGCAGGGCTGCCTGCGGCGGCCAAGCGGGCGACCTGAAGGGCGACCTGAAGGGCGTAATGAGCGCAACGCCGCGCCTCCATCGCGTGGCCCAGCAGTTCGGCCGTGGGGTAGTCCACATGCAGCAGCGGCGCCAGCATCGTGTGCAGGGCCTGGCCTGCGGGCTTGGGGAACAGCGTGTCCAGGTCTTCTTGCAGCAGCATGTAGCTGGTGATCTGGGGCGCTCGCGGCGTGCCAGGGTGGGCGGCCTGCGGCGGCGCTGCCCAGACTGCCGTGCAGGCGCCCAGCAGCGCCAGGCGAAGAGCCAGACGAAGAGCCAAATCCAGCGCAAAACGCAGTGCCAAACGCAGTGCCAAATTCAGCGCCAAGTTCAGCGCCAAGTTCAGCGCCAGGTGCAGCAAGCGGCGGGCCGCTGGAACCGGTGTGTGGGGGTCGGTCACGGTGCTTGGTTGCAAGTTGCCCGGGCTGCAGGATAGGCCGATCCAAGGCCCCGTGGGTGTGTCGCGGGGCCGCGCTTGCGGCTTGTCGCGTCGTGTGGCCCGGTGGCCCGCTCCGCACGTTTTCACCTACTCAGACCACCGCGCTTCGGGCCCATCAAAGTTTGTCGCCGATGCAGAATCAGCCGCGCTGGGCACTTCGGCGTGAGCAAGGACCGCCGCATGCCAGTGACCAAGCGCTTGCCAGACTGCCACGCTGCCGAGCGCTTGCGCGGCGGCCCGAAGCCGGCGCCGAGGCACTAGATGCCGCCGCCCCTGCAGCGCCGCCCGCCCGAGAGCCGCCGGCCCAACTCGCCCTTGCTCTACGCACCGGCGCACCGGTCTTACGTGCCGACGCAGCGCGAAGTGGCTGAACGCGACGCCCACCTGGACCGCCAGGCGCTGGCGCACATGCCCGCCGGCATGGCCGCAGGCCAGTGGGTGTTTTCGCCCAAGGTGCTGAACACGATGTTGTGGCGGCACTTCCAGGGCTGCCGCTTTGAGTGGACCGACGACGGGAAGAAAAAGTTCGCAACGGAAATAGCCGGCGAAGCCAAGGCCACCTACGACAAGGCGAAGGTGGCCTTGGCCGGCTCGGGCGCCTTGCCGGCTGTCAGCGACAAAGCGGCCCTGGGCGCGGTGGCGCCGAGCAAAGAAGCGCACCTGGCGGCCATCGGCGCGGCCATCGGCGCGCACCCCAACCTGATGCCGCGTTTTGCCGTCGACATCGGCCTGGCGGTGGTGCCCTTTCTCAGCACCATCACCGCCGGCCTCAAGCTCAGCGGCGCCGTGGTCGGCGCGGTGCAGAACTATCGGCATGCCAACCAGCTGCAGGCGATAGAACTGGTGGTGCAAGAGGTGCCCCCTGTCTTTGACCTGGCGCGCGTGAGCATCGTTGACTGCCTGGGCGACCGCAGGCGCACGCAGACCGTCAACATCGGCCTCTACATCTTTGACGTGGTTGTGAGCCTGGTGCCCGTGGCCGCCCCGATTGCCGCCGTGCGCGTGGGCGCCGACCTGGCACGATCGCTGAAAAATCTGTACCGGGCCTGGATGGCGACGGACAGCATCAACACCTTCCTGGCCGGCGACGGCGTGGGCGCAGGCGCAGGTCTGGCCGTGCCCGACATGCTGGGCCTGATCGGGCGCTACCCGGTGCTGGGCTGCCACTTGCTCAGCCTGCACGACCAGATCCTGACCGGGCACTTCAGCGATCTCGACGTCGAAGAATTCACCGACGACGAACAGAAACACATCCTCAAGCTGCTGGGCGTGGGTGACGCGGTTGAAGTCAACCACAACCGGATCGTCGGCGCGCGCGAGATCGCATCCAGGGTCATCGACGACCTGCCCTACAAGCTCAAACAACCCAAAAAACTGCCCTTGCTCGACAAAGCGAGGCTGCGATGAGCCGCGAACAACTGCGGGCGCAACTGCTGCACGGTGGCACCGACCTTGTCTTGCGCAGCGTGCCGGCCATGGCCTGGCTGGGTGCGTGTTTGTCAGAGGTGGCCGACGCACGTGGTGAACTCGTCATCCGCAACGCCGCCGAGGTGCTGCCCACACAAAGGCCGCAAACACCGCAAACGGCCGGTGAGCCGCCCCTGGTGCTGCTGGGCGAAGCCACCGTGCTGGCCGTGCTTGTGCAGGTGAAACTGGTGTTGACGCTGACGGCAGGCGAAGTCTCGTCTTGCCACTTGCTGATGCGCCTGCCGCCACGCTGGCGCTGGGGCCACAGCTTCCCGGCGCTGGCCACGTGGGCCGGTGGTGCGGCCTTTTACGACGGCTTCCACTTGCAAGACCCGGTGCTCGTGGCCTGCGCCCGCGCTGCCACGCTGAGCGATGCCGACTTCGGCCTGGTGGCCGAGCCCTTTGACGCCGGCTTGACGCTGCACGCCGCCGGGCTGCATGACGCATTGCCCAGCGCGGCTTTTTACGGCTACACCGGCTATGGCGCCGGCGTGTCGCTGGCCTGGCTGGCGCGCCCCGCCTCGGCCTTTGCAGCCCGCATACAGATGGCAGGCGCCGAGCCCAGCCTGCGCCTGCTGTGCTGGTGGGATGTGGGCCCCGCCGACGGTGCGCCAGCCCTGGGTGCGGTGCCCGCGCGTCGCCTGGGTGTGGGCTTTTATTGCGACGCCGCCGGCGGCGCAGGCGCACCACCCAACATCGTGCCCTTCTGGCAACTGCAGTTGCATGCCGGTGAGCCGCCTTTTGTGGTGGCCATCACGCCCACACAAGACGGCCGGGCCCCGCTCTACAGCGCCATCTTTGACGAGGCGCGTTTTTTCCCTGGCGGTGGTGCAACCGTGCTGGGCGCCCTGACCGGGGCTGCGGACACGGCCAGCTTGCAGCCCTTTGCCCAGGGCCCGCACCTGGGCCTGGCCGCACTCACCGTGCAGCCGGGTGAGTACTTCAGTGCCCGGATCGTGGCGCTGGACGCCACCAGCGGCCAGCCCTATGCGTGGGAAGCCGTGCCCGGCCTGCTGACGGTGAGCCAGGTGCAGTTCAGCCTGCTCGCGGCCTTGCACCCTGCCCTGCACGTGGAATTTGGCGTGCACGGGCGCGCACTCATCGGCGGTTATGCATTTGACGTCGACGTGGTGCCCGGGCGCATGGTGCGCGGTGCGCTTGCCGTGGCGCACGAGCTTGACCTGGAGGCCTTTGTCGCTGGCCTGCTGGGGCACCCCATCGGCCTGCCCAACCTGCAGCTCAAACTGCTGGCCGCGCACTACGCCAACGACCTGGCCACGCAGACCGTGAGCTACGGCGTGGCCGTGGGCGGGCATGTGGACCTGATGGGCAACGGCACGCTGCTGCTTGAAGGCGTGGGCTTTGACATCGACACCACACACGGCCACACCACGCGCAGCCGCATGACGGGCACGCTGCAGGTGGCGCGCACGCCAGTGTGGCTGACAGCCGAACACGTGGCCGACGAAGGCTGGTACTTCGAGGGCACCGCCGAGCCCGACCAGGGCATGGACATCACCGCGCTGATGGGCGACTTTGCCCACGGCGTCGGCCTGGCCATACCGCCCGGGCTGCCGCAGATCACGCTGAAGGAATTTGGCCTGCGTTTTGGCGGCCGGCGCAAGCTGCTGCGCGCCTGGGGCCGGGCCGACTGGCAGCCAGCGCCCGGCAGCAGCGCGCCTTGGCTGCAGGGCGGCGTGCAGACGGTGGTGGACATCGGCTCATCGATCAATGCACAGACCACCCGGCGCGAACTGGACCTGGAGCTGTCGTGGGTGCACACGGTGGACGGCCGCAGCTTCCAGGCCACCGCCAGCCACCAGCACCAGGGCAACCGGGTGTCGGTGGAGTGGGAAGGGGGCAGTGACGGCAACGACGCCAGCAATGCCGCCCCAGGCAGCGCGTCCCGCCTGGGCCTGGTCGAACTGCACCGCGCCCTGGCACTGGACGCGGTGTTCGCGCTGCCCGATATGGCGGCGCTGGCCATCTTCGAGTTTTCGTCGCTGCGGCTCGACTTCTCCAGCGACCCGCGCCTGCTGCAGTTGCAGGCCACGTCCGACCTGGGCCGCGGCACGCTGCAACTGGACGCCACCTTTGGCAAGGGCCAGACGCTGATGAGCGCGGCCTGGGTGGGCAACACCACCACCGACACGCTGGGTCTGGGTGACTTGCTGGACGCTGTTGACCAGGCCACCGGCCTGGCGCTGCCCGACGGCCTGGGCCAGGGCCTGTTTGATTTCCACTCGCTCACGCTGAGCTACATCAACACCTCGGCCGCCGGCATGCCGCAAGTGCAGGCCCTGCACTTTGTGGGCGACGGCGGCGAGTCCTTCTGCCAAAGCGTGTTCTTGTCGGTGCTGAAGAGCCCCGCCACCACGCGCGGCTTTGTGGTGGGCGTGGCCTTCAAGCCGCACACCGACCTGGGCCAGCTGGCCTGGGTGCGCGCCGTGCCCTGGCTGGGGGCGGTGGTGTCGCAGGTGCAGGCCATGCTGTCCATCGAGCCGGCCTACCTGCTGTATGCCAGCGAGGCCGTCAAGAACTACATCCCACCCACGCCCGAACTGGCCAGCGCCTGGGCGCAGGCCGCCACGCCGGGCCGCGCGCCCACCTTGGGCCGGGGCATTGGCTTGGGCGGCACCGCCTCTGCGGGCCAAGGGCCGGGCCTGGGCCGCTACACGCTGGGCCAGGGCGCCACGGTGGCGGCGCGCATGGTGTTTTCAGGCTCCAAGAACCCGGTGCTGGGGCTGATCGGCGACCTCATCGGCCTGGATGCACTGGACGCACAAGTCACGGTGGGCCAGGGCCTCGCACTGCGCGCCAGCATCCCGGGCCAACTGGCGCTGCCCGGTGCAGCGGGCCAGCAGCTGAGCCTGTCGGATGCCTTCTTCGGCCTGGGCGTCACGGCCGGCGGCGTGCCCACCTTCCAGATCGGTGGCTCGGCGCACTTCAACCTGTTTGGCAACCCCCGCGAGGTGCAGGCGCAACTGGAGGTGGATGAAACGGCCGCCGCCGCCATGCTGCACCTCACGGACCTGAAGCTGCCGTCCATCCACCCGCTGCCGGGGCTGCAGTTCAAGGACGACTTCTGGCTCGAGCTGGGCCTGCAGTTCACGCCCCCGGGCCTGGACATCGGCTTCATGGGCGACTTCTTCATCGGCGACGAGGCCAACACCGGCAAGGTGGTGATGGTGATGGAGCTGGTGGAAGGTGTGCCCAACCCGCTGTACGCACGTTTTTCCATCGCCAAGCTCACGGTCTGGGACATGTTTGAGGCCATGACCGGGCTGGGCGCGCGCATGGACGAAGCGGAGTCCGCGCTGCATGTGCTGGACGCGTCGGGCGTGGCGCAGGCCACCGGGTTGGGCGGTGTCACACAAGACGCCGGGCGCGCACTGAGCTTCCTGAAGCAGCAGTACAAAAACCTCAAGCCCATCTTCGACGGCGTGAGCCTGAACGACGTGGCCTTCCACTGGGCCGAAAGTGCCGTGATGCTGCCCGACGGCAGCCATGCATCACCCGGCGTCGGCTTCAGGGGCCGGCTCGACCTGTTCGGCTGGGACTTGTTTGCGGCCTTTGAATTCTCCAGTTGCTCGCCCACCAAGCTCACGGCGCACCTGGAAATGGAGCCCATCAAGCTGGGCGGCATGCTCACCGTGTCGGGCGACGGCAAGGGCGTGACACGCGCCGAAGCGCAGGGCCAGGCCGAGGCCTGGCAGGCCTGGGAGGCCGACCAGAAGCAGAAACCCGGCGAGCGCCGCGCACCCAGC
Organism: uncultured Rubrivivax sp.; assembly: GCA_964620975.1. Lineage (GTDB taxonomy): Bacteria > Pseudomonadota > Gammaproteobacteria > Burkholderiales > Burkholderiaceae_C > Rubrivivax. The sequence continues at coordinate 16,035 of CAZUKT010000006.1, forward strand.
GGCCTGCTCAAGCCCGCGCCCGCAGCACTGGACTACGTGGTGCAGCCCGGCGGGCCGGTGCTCATCGTCAGCAGCGAACACGCGCCCTACCTGCATGCCAGCGTGCACGTCGCGCTGTTTGACCTGCTGCACCTGGACCTGATGGCCACGGTGGACGACAACGGCATGGCCTTTCAGCTCGTCACGGGCATCGGCAGCTTTGTCACGGTGGACCTGGGCTGCTCGCTGCGCATCAAGGATGGTTTTCGCTTCGAGGCCTACGGCAAGCTGGGCCTGCACCTGAACGTGGACCTGGGCCTGTTCGAGTTGAACGCCGGGCTGGACGGGGAGATCCACCTCATCGTCACCGACGGCAGCTTCAAGCTGGTCATCGACGGCACTTTTGTGTTCCAGGGCGCCGAACTGCACCTGCCGACCCTGACGCTGGACGTGCCCATACCCAGCCTGGGTGACCTGCCCGCCAAGGTGGCCCAGCAGATCAAGGACCAGGCCGCGCACATCTTCGGCGACATCTTCGGCGCCCTGGGCGAAGTGGCCACCAAGGCCTACGAAGGCGTCAAGGCCGTGGGCGAAGAAGTGGCCAAGGGGGCCGAAGAACTGGGCAAGGAAGTGGCCGCCGACGCCAAGATCATTGGCGCCGCCGTGGGCCAGGGCTTGAGCCTGCTGGCCGGTGGTGCCGAGCAGGCCTTGAATGAAGCCAGCCACGCGCTCGTTGAAGTCGAGCAAAAAACCGAGGCCTTTGTCAACGACATCAAGGACAAGACCGAGCAGGCCGCCAAGGACCTGGCACACGACGCTGAACAGGCGGTGGCGCTGGCCGAGCACACCTTCAACGTGGTGGCCGACGAGGTGACCGCCGACGTGAAAAAGGTCGAAGGTGAGATCGTCGACATCGTCTGCGCGGCCGAGCACAAGGTCGAAGAGATCGCCGAGGCCATCGCACCGGTGGTGCA
>CAZUKT010000006.1:16997-26985 GCA_964620975.1 uncultured Rubrivivax sp.
GTTATTCAAAAAACTAGAGTGGACGGCAGAGCAGTGGAAAGAGCTGATTGATGATCCGGAGATTGATCTGGTGATGGTTACCACGCCGCAGTGTTTCCATAAAGATCCGGTGATCTACGCGATGGAAAAAGGGAAAAAAGTTTACTGCGATAAACCGCTGGCCCACACGCTGGAGGATGCGGCCCAGGCCGTGGGCCACGCCTTTGAAGACCTGGGCGAAAAGCTCAACCCTTTCAACTGGTGATGGCCCGCTTCAACCGCCCCCGCACCCACAGCCGCCCACACCCCCCGAGGACGCCGCATGGACCCGTCTGAACCCGCGCACCAGAAGCTGGCCGATCTCAGCTCGGCCTTGCGCTTTACCGCCGATCAGGCCATATCGCTGCGCCGGCCTCGTTCAGGCACGCTCAACAGCGCCTTCACGCTGCAGGCCTGGGTGCGGCCGACCGCACCCGAGCGTGGCGTGCTGGCCTTTGCGGCAGAGTGTTTTCATGGCCACGGCGTGCCCTTCAAGGCCGGGCGCTACGACGACCTGGCGGGCTTTCGTGTGGGCAGCGAGGCGGTGGCTTCACTGCGTGTACCACCAGGCTGGCGGGCCGTGATCTTCAAAGACTCTGGCTGCACAGGCGCCGCACGTCTGCTGGACAAAGACACCGCGGCACTGGGTGCCGAGTGGCAGGCGGCCGCGCAGTCGATGCTGGTGCTGGACCTGTCTGACCTGCGCCCGCGCTTTGCGGTGGTCTTCCGCGACGCCGCCTTCAAGGGGCCGGCATTGGTGCTGGGGCTGGGTCGCTGCGACGACACCACCCAGCTTGGCGCGGCAGCGCGTGAATGGGGATCGGTCATGGTGCCTGCGGGCCTGGCGCTGACGCTGCATGACCAGCCGGGCTGCCAGGGCGCAGCGCGCACGCTGGTCGGCGACGTGGCTGAGCTTGACGCCGCCCAAGGCCCTGCCCTGGGCGCATTGCCTTGGGCCCGGCGCGTGCGCTCGCTGGCGCTCACCAGTGACGGCGAGCGCAGCGTGCGCAAGTCTGCGCCGCCGCAACGCGTGGGCATCTTCACGGCCGCATCGGGACAAGGCCTGGGCCTGGACATCGTGCAGCCTGATTCCCCCGTGCTGCCGGTGGCGGTGCAGTTCATGGGCGAGCGGCTGGCCGCCGACCGCTGGCACCACATCGCCATCGCCTTTGGCAACGGCCAGAGCATGGCCTGCCTGAACGGCCATGCGCTGAACACCACGCCGCCCAAGGGCGGGTTCGACTTGTCGGGCGAATGGATGCTGGGCCAGGACTACGCCGGTGAGATCGGCCTCGTGAGCGTGCACGACACAGCCTGGACGGCGCAGCAACTGGCGGCGCGGCGCTTTGAAGTGCCACGCCAGGGCGACGCAGGGCTGGTGGCGTGCTGGGCGCTGGAAGGCAGCGGCAAGCAGTGGCTGCTGGAACTGCAAAGCGGCACCAAAAGCGCCATGCCGGTGGCCGACGCCTTTTGGGTGAGCGCCAAGTTCCCGCGCTCCATGCTGGACACCGGCGTGGCGCGGCAGGCGCTGTCGGTGGCCACGCAGGCGGGCAACGAGTCGCTGCACAAGGCCCGCCTGGCCGGGCAGGCCGAACTCGAGCACGCACGCCTGAAGGCGCAGGGCGTGCGGCGCCGCGCACAGGCGCATGCTCAGGCGCAACTCCATGCCTCACGCATCCAGCGGGTGCTGTGCATCGCTGCGGGCAACCTTGCAGTGCGCGGCCCGCACGGTGCCGTGCTGGCGCCGCCGCCGTGGTCGCCCCGTTCAGTGCCGCGTGCGGTGTGCCTGGACGTGGCGGCCGGCGTGGCCATCGTCGCCGAGCAGGGCCTGGGTGGTGGCGGCAGCTTCATCCGCCAGGTGCTGCACAACGCGCCCCAAGGCCTGCCACAAAGCCGCCTGCATGAGACACCCCAAACCGTGCACGCGCTGGCCCTGGTGCCCGACGACGCCTTGGGCCGGCGGTTCTTGTACTGGATCGAATCCCCCGGTGTGCTGATGCGCCTTGGCGACCCCAAGGCCGGCCCGCCCCAGCAGGTGGCCCGGCTGGCGGGTGGGCGCGAAGGCAGCTGGAGCCTGGCCGCCGACCCGGCACGCAACCGCATGTTCTGGAGCAACGGCCGCGAGATCTGGTGCGGCAGCTGGAACCCGGGCCCCGGCAGCGCCAGCCGGGCCGACTTCGACAGCGTGAGCATCGTCGTGTCGCAGGGCCAGTCGCCCCACCCCGTGGCGCTGGCCGTGGACCCGAGCAACGGCGACCTGTACTGGCTCGACAAAGAGCTGCAGTGGCTGCGCGCGCTGCCCAACAGCCGCAACCGCATCCGTGACGTCTACGAAGCCCTGGCGCCACGTGCCGGGCTGGCCATCGACGTGCTGGACCTGAGCAAGCTGCCGCCGGCCGAGGCGGCGCACCCGGCGCTGCAGGCCAAACGCCTGTACTGGAACGCTGAACACCGCCAGCAGCTGGAGGTGGCCGTGATCGACGACCCCGGCCTCTTTTGCTGGCTGCAACACCTGGAACCGCACCCCACGCGCCACAACAACGTGCCGGCGCTGGAAGACACCCACCTCGTGGGCGTCCGCTGGCACGCGGTGGACATGCCCCGGCAGGTGGGCGGGCCGGACACCCCCACCGGCGTCATCCGCGGGCTGGTCGGCAGCGCCGCGCATGCGGTGTTTGCAGTCGTGCAGACCGCCATTGGTGAGTTCGGCTCGTGGGTCGAGTACGGTTTGTGGAACTCCAGCACGCGCACCACCAAGCCCTTGTTCAGGTGGGAGCGCGATAGACAGGGTGGCGACTCGCCGCTTGTGTTTGCAATGGACAAACGCCGCCGCAGGCTGATTCACATGCGCCTCTTATGGCCCAGCGTGGTGGACTTGACCGAGGCAGGCAAGAGCGTGGACCTGCGTGGTTTGCACCCGTCCGGCACCTACATCCGCAGCGTGGCGATCACGCCCGACGGCAGCCTGGCGGTGCTGGCCAGCACCGACACCACCTTGAGCGTCTGGGACACCGACACCGGCAAGCCCGTGCGGCAACTGGCAGGCCATCATGTGGAAGTCCATGTGGCCCATTGCTACGAACACCAGGGGCGCAACTACGCCTTGTCGGGTGGCAGCGACGGCGCCATCAAACAGTGGGACCTGGCCACCGGCGAATGCCTGCGCACCCTGCGCGGCCACACGGCCACGGTGACGTACCTGGCCGCCACGCCCGACGGCCAACGTGTGGTGTCGGCCTCGGCCGACCAGACGCTCAAGGTCTGGCACCTGGCCACCGGCACCTGCCAGCGCACGCTGACCGGGCACACCAGTTGGATCCTGCACATCTGGATCCTGGCCGATGGGCGGCGCGCCCTGTCGTCGGCCATGGACAAGACCGTCAAGCTTTGGGATCTGGACAGCGGGGCCTGCCAACGCACCTTCAGCGGCCACACCGCGCTGGCGCGCCAGGCCATGTGCAGTGACGACGGCCTGCACCTGCTGAGCCGGGGTGACGCCGAGACGCTGCAATGGCTGGTGGACCCACTGCAGCAGTCGGGCGCGCTGGCCTTTGCCGGCGGCGACGACCATGTGGACCTGGGCCCGCTGTACCTGGACTGCCGGCATGGCTTTGCGATGACCATGCTGCTGCGCGTGGACACGGCCAGCGCCGACATGACGCTGCTGAGCCTGGGCAACGGCGCCGACGGCAGCAACCTGCTGATCATGCGCCAGCGCGACGGCCTGATCGCACTGGCCACCGGCGACCCCGGCGCCAGCCTCAGCGTCACGGTCACCGACGCCTGCAAGCTGGCGCTCAAGGACTGGCACAGCCTGTCCATCTCCATAGACCCCACGGGGCAGGCCAGCCTCAGCGTTGATGGCCAACCGCCCGTGTTGTCCGCGCTGCTGAACATGCTGCCGCCGGGCTTGCGCCTGCACAACCTGGTGGGCCGCGCCAACACCGAGCCACGTATGCCGCTGGTGGGCGAAGTGGCCGCACTGCGGCTGTGGAACCGCACGCTCAGCGCGGCCGAGGTGGCGCACTTTCACGCCGAGCCGCTGGCGCCGCCGCAAGGCGCGGCACGTGCCTACCACCGCTCGATGATGGACTACCGCCACCGCCGCCCCAGCCTGATGAGCGGCATGGCCGACGGCTCCACGCCGGCCGTGCCGCTGTTTGACCTGGCTGTGGACCAGGGGCTGGAAGTGCAGACCGCCACCGGACTGGCCCATGCGCGGCTGGTGGCTGCGCAGCACGACCTGCATGTGGCGCAAGAGCGGGCCACCGCCCGCCGTGCGGCCGAGGAACAGGCCGCGCATGCACGCCTGGCTGTGGCCCACGCCCACAATCAGGACCAACACGAACAGGCCCAGCAGATCTTGCGCAAGGCCGCAGCCGACGCCGACCTGAAACGTGCCGAGGTGCAGCGCCGCAAGGCAGCCGCGCAGCTGAAGAGCCAGCAGCAGATTGACGCGTCCACACAAGCGGCCAAGCGCCAGAAGGAACTGGCAGAACAACAAGCCGCCCAGTTGACCACGCAGGCGCGCATCAAGGCCGCCCAGGTCAAGCGCGATGCCAACGGCAAGCTGCAGTCGGCGCGCGACGAGAAGGCCAAGTACAGCTGAGCGCTGCGCTTGCCGTGCACTGGCTGGCGCGGCTGCAGCCCACAATGCACCGCACCCCGCCACCGGAGCCGACGATGCCCATGTCACCCCAGCTCGCCAGCGATAGCGTGCTCTGTATCACCGTCAAGAGCAACGGCCAGGCCATTGCCGACGACATCCAGCTGGTTTCAGTGCACATCCACCACGCCGTGGCGCGCATCCCCACAGCGCGGCTTTTGGTGCTGGACGGCGACATGCCCGCAGGGGACTGGCCGGTGGCCGACGGCGCTGCCTTCAAGCCCGGTGCCGCCATCACCATCCTGGCCGGCTACGGCGACGCCGGTGACACACAGCGGGTGTTCGAGGGCGTGGTGGCAAAGCTTGGCATGCACATCGGTGGTGACAACCAATCCCGGCTGGAAGTTGAATGCTGCGGCCTGGCCGCAAAGATGGCCGCCGTGCGCAACAACGCCCATTACCTGGACCAGACCGACAGCGCGGTCATCACCCAGCTCATTGGCCACCATGGCCTTGGCGCGGCGGTGGACACCACGGGGCACAGCCACGGCGGGCTGACCCAATACGGCAGCACCGACTGGGACTTCATCGTCGCCCGCGCTGCGGCCAACGGCTTGCTGGTCATTGCTGCCGATGACAAGGTGCGGGTGCAGGCACCCCGGGTCAGCGACGCACCGCTGCTGGAAGTGACTTGGGGCATCGACATGCTGGAGTTCCACGCCGAGGCGGATGTGCCCGGACCGTGGCCGCAGTTGCAGGCGAGCCACGAGCGCATCCGTGGCCAGATGAAGTTCCAGGGCAGCGCAAGCGCCCAGGTGGGGTCGATGATCAAAGTGGTGGGCCTCGGTGCGCGGTACAAAAGCGACTTCTTTGTCGCTGCGGTTGAACACAACATGGCCGACGGCCACTGGTTCACCAGCGTCGGCTTCCAGACGCCGCCGCCAGAGCGCGACGCGCACGCCACAGCAGCCACCGCAGCACCCACCGCGGCGGTGCACGGCGCTGTGCCGGGCGCCCCGGGGCTGCAACTTGGCACCGTGGTGCAGATCCACGGCGACCCCACCGGCGAGCAACGCATTCAGGTCACGCTGCCGGTGCTGGACGGCGTCAACGGCACGGTCTGGGCACGTGTGCTGCAACTGCACGCGTCCAACGGCTTCGGCGCCCTGTTCATGCCCGAAGTGGGCGACGAGGTGGTGGTGGATTTCTTCAACCACGACCCCTCACAGCCCGTGGTGCTGGGCAGCCTGTACAGCAGCCAGCACAAGCCGGCCCATGCGCTGGCGGCGGCCAACGACATCAAGTCACTGGTGACACGCAGCCAACACCGGCTGGAGTTTGACGAGACCCACAAGGTCATCACGGTCACCACGCCGGCCCAAAACAAGGTGGTGCTGAGCGACCAGGCGCAGTCCATCGTGCTGCACGACCAACACGGCAACCAGGTCGCGTTGCACCGCAGCGGCATCAGCCTGGACTCTGCCAAGGACCTGCGTCTTTCTGCCCAGGGCGCGATCACCATCAACGCCGTGGGCGGCGTGAGCATCACCTCAAGCAGCGACGTGGCCGTGAGTGGATTGAACGTGGCCTGCACGGGGCAAGTCGCGTTCAGCGGCAAGGGCAGCGCTGCAGCCGAGCTGTCGGCAACGGGGCAGACCATCATCAAGGGCGCCATCGTCATGATCAATTGACCCTGCGGCCAGCCCGTTTGCTGTGCCGCCTGTCAACCCACGCACCAGGACCACCCCATGCCACCCGCCGCACGCATCACCGACCTTCACGTCTGCCCGATGGTCACACCCGGCTTGCCTCCGGTTCCGCATGTGGGTGGCCCGGTCGTCGGCCCCGGCGTCGCCACGGTGCTGATCGGTGGCCTGCCGGCCGCTGTGCTGGGCGACAGCACGGTGTGTGTCGGCCCCCCGGGCAGCGTCGTCAAGGGCTCGGCCACGGTGTTCATCGGCGGGCGCCCGGCGGCACGGGTGGGCGACACCACGGCCCATGGCGGCAGCATCGTCATGGGCTGCCCGACCGTGATCATTGGCGGGTAGCGAGCTGATCTACTCAGCACAAGGCGCATGCGGCGCGCATGTTCAAAGGGGGCCCCAGGGTCCCCTTTTTTCCACCCTCCTCGCACACAGGCCTTGTGACCAGCCGCTGGTCGGCGGCAGCGCGGCGACACTGCGCCCGTCAAGGCATGAACCCCCGCGCCGCCAGCGTCTGGCGCAGCGTTTCAGAGTCACGCTCAAACACCGGCGTGGCGTACTTCATGTCGCTGGTGTAGTACTGCGCCAGCGACGTGATGCCCAGTTCGGCCATGCGCGCCACCATCTCGGGGCCCATGCTGCGGTAGCGGTCCCAGCCCTTCACTTCACGCGATGCAAAGTCGCGGTCTATGTCTTGCGGGCTTGGCCGCTGGTAGGTCTCGTCGTGGATCCAGGCCTGCGGCGGCAGGCGGTCGCGCTGCGCGGGCGCTTCGGCGGACCAGCCCACCACCATGCTCGTTACGGGCAGGCAGTGCTCGGGGCATTGCAGATAGTCGGCCAGCTCACCCATGCGGTGCAGCGTGGTGCCCATGTAGCAGATGCCCAGGCCGTGGCTTTCAAGTGCCAGCGCGGTGGTCTGCGACAGGATGATGGCGTCAAACGCGGCCACGTGGTAGCTGAGAAAGTTGCCAAAGTTCAGCCGCGCCTTGCGCTGCGCCAGCCACTGCCGCGTGCGGTGCGTGTCGGCACAAAAGGTCAGCACCAGCGGCGCCTGCAGCACCATGGGCTGGCCGAAGTGCAGCTTGCACAAGTGCGCCTTGCGCTCGGGGTCGCGTGTCTTGATGACCGACACCATGTTCAGGTTGCCGCTGGACGAAGAGCCCGCCAGCGACTCCTGCAGCACGGTGTTGAGCATCGCGTCGTCAACGGGCCTGTCTTCAAATTCGCGTATGGAGCGGTGCGCTTGCAGCAGGGCTGAAAAGTCGTTGGCAGTCATGGGTTTCCTGGATGCGAGGGGTGAAGCCAGGCCCGGATGATGCCAAGGGTGTGGCGCAGCGCGTACACCGCGCGTCTCATGGCGCACAGCACCAAGCACCAAGCACCAAGCACCAGGCACCAGGCACCGGGCACCAAGCACCAGGAGCAGGGCACAGGGCACAGGGCGTCAAGGGCGTCAAGGGCGCAAGTGGCCCGGTGCCGCTTAAGCTTGCACCCTGCCCGACTTGCAAAGTGCCGCCCTTGAACCTGCCCCCCACGCCGACTGCGGCCGACTCACCTGAAGCAAGCGACTTCTGGCCCGCCAGCGGCTGGCACTTGCTGCAGCACGACGCCCAAGGCTGGCTGGTGCCCACGCCGGCCTACATGGCGGCCTGGCTGGCGCGGCCTGAGCTGGCCCTGGTGGACGAGTCCTGCCGCGCCGAGATTGCCCTGCACCGGGCGCTGGCTGCTGACCCGCTGCGGCCCGTGTCGCCACAAGACCTGGCGGCACTGGCCGACGTGGATGCACGCGAAAACTACGCGCACTTCATCAGCCTGCGCAGCGGCCTGCTGCAGGCCGGCACGCTGCAGGGCTGGCTGCTGGCGCAGTGGCGCGGCGGTGATGTGCGCGTGCCCCCGCTCTTTATCCAGTTGGTGGTGCAAGCCGTGCTGCGCGGGCTGCTTTCAGGCCAGGGCAAGCCGGGCGCCGGCAGCGACGCCTTTGCCGCGCGGGCCGCCGAGATGCTGTTCCGCCCACAGCGCATCAGCAACTATGAAGGCCGCCTCCTGGCCGGTGACCTGGACACGCTGGACCTGCAGCGCCAGACCCACGGCTTCGGAGACATCGGCCGCCTGCTGGCCCAGGCGCAGCAGCCGCTGAAGGCGGTGCAGATGCAGGTGCTGCAGGCCGACACGCAGGCGGCCTATTGGGCTGAAGCCGCACGCCCACACGGCCGCCACAGCTTTTTGCTGGACCTCACGCACGACATCAAACAAGAACTGGGGCACGGGCTTGAATTTCACCTGACCGCCGCGCATTCGGGCCTCAAGGCGCTGGCCAGCGTGCTGCAGGCCTGGGTGCAGCACCTGCTGGGTGTGGCCGTGCACATCACCCCGCAGCAAAAGATTGCCGACCCGCAGTGGCGTTGGCATGTGGGCCTGGACGCCGAGGCCAGCGCCCTGCTCAACGACTTGTATGAAGACCGCCCGGTGGCCGCCGACCGCATGCAGCGTCTGGTGAGCCTGTTCAGGCTCGACTTTGCAGACCCCCAGGAGATGCGCGCCGACGTGGCCGGCAAACCCGTGTACCTGGCCATGTGCACCTCGGCCGAGCAGGTGCTGCGCATCAAGCCGCAGAACCTGGTGCTGAACCTGCCGTTGGCGCGCCACAGCTGAAACCACGGCCCGTATCGGGTCGTGCCGGACCCGGGCGCATCAAACCCTTGACGGCAAGACCCCACGTGCACGCATTGCCCCCGTGGCGCCACAGCGTGGCACATGCGGCGGCAGCGGCAGCCCCCTGGGCCAGCGGCGGCGCAAGCACGGCGCGCTGTGCCGGGAAATTCGTGCCCGATGTTCCCGCTTTTCTGCCCTTCATGTGGCTGCCCATGCGCCGATATTGAGATACCGCCACTCCCTGCGGCCTATCGCCGTGCCCGCCACGGCAGAAACATCATGCGCATCCTTACCCACTGGAAAATTGGCCTGCGGCTTGCCTTGGCCTTTTTTGTCTGCGTCGCCATCACCGTGGCCATGGCCCTGACCGCCCGGTTTCACCTGAGCGAGGCTGCGGGCGAGATTGAATCGCTGGTGGCCAACGAGATGGTCAAGGTGCACCAACTCACGCAGATCAAGGACCAGATCAACGTCGTGGCGCGCGGCGTGCGCAACATGGCGCTGCTGACCGATGCCGCCGACAAGCAGGCCGAGAAGAAACGCATCGATGAGATGCGCGCCGCCACCGCACAGATCCTGGCCGTGCTTGACAGCACCGTGACCAGCGCCGACGGCCGCACCTTGCTCAAGGCCGTGCGCGACGCGGTGCAGCCGTACGAAACCATCATGGACCAGGCCGTTGGCCTGGGCATGGCAGGCGACAACGCGGCCACCACGAGCCTGCTGCTCAAGGAAGTCAGGCCCAAGCAGACGGCCTACTTCAAGGCCGTGGATGCGCTGCAGGCCAACCAGGAAGGCCTCATGAAACAGCGCGCCGGGATCATCAAGGAAGAAGCCGCCGGCGACGGCAGGGCGATGCTGCTGCTGGCCCTGGCTGGGGCGCTGGCCACATGGTTCGGCGCCTGGGCGATCACCCGCTCCATCGTGCAGCCCATCGCAGCGGCCGTGGCCGTGGCGCGCACCGTGGCAGCGGGCGACCTCAGCACCGACATCCAGGTCCGCAACGGCG
>CAZUKT010000007.1:0-26359 GCA_964620975.1 uncultured Rubrivivax sp.
TCACCGGCCTCACGCTGCCCATTGCCGTCATCAGCAGTTTCATCGCGGTGTACGCCTTTGGCTTTACGCTGAACTTCATGACCATGATGGCGCTGAGCCTGTGCATAGGCCTGCTCATTGACGACGCCATCGTGGTGCGAGAAAACATCGTGCGCCATGTGGGCATGGGCAAGGACCACCACACCGCAGCCAGCGACGGCACCAATGAAATCGGACTGGCCGTGATGGCCACCACCTTTGCCATTTGCGCCGTGTTTGTGCCGGTGGCTTTCATGGGCGGCATCATCGGCAAGTTTTTCTACCCCTTTGGCGTGACGGTGGTGGTGGCGGTGCTGGTGAGCCTGTTTGTGAGCTTCACGCTCGACCCCATGCTCAGCTCGATCTGGAAAGACCCGCCCAGCACGCACCTGAAGAAGCTGCCGGTGCTGGGCGCCATGATCCGCGGCACCGACGCGGGCATGGATTGGTTGCACGGCCTGTACGAACGTGTCATCCACTGGATCTTTTCAGAGCGCCGCTGGACGCTGGGCTGGCGCCGTTTGTGGGTGGGCATTCCGGTCTACGCCCACAGTTTTGACGCGCACCAGCAGCGCGACAAGGCCAGCAAGCGCCACTGGCGCCTGGCCACCATCACACCGCGCGGTGTGGTCATGGGCATAGGCACGCTGAGCTTTGTGGTGGCGCTGGGCCTGGCGCCGTTGGTGGGCAGTGAATTCATACCGCAGACCGACCAGGGTTTCACGCAACTGGCCTTGCGCATGCCCGTGGGCAGCAGTCTGGAGCGCACCGACGCCAAGGTGCAGCAGATCGAAGAGATCATTGCAACCATCCCCGAGATCGAGAACGTGGCCACCTGGGTGGGGGGGCCGGGCCAGCGCAACCAGGCCTGGCTCAACATTGCCCTCAAGCCACGCAAGGACCGCAAGCGCTCGCAAAAGGAAGTTGAAGAGGCCATGCGCGCCATGATTGCCAAGGTGCCCGGCACCGATGCCAGCGTGGGCTTCAACCGGCCCATCTACGTGGCCATCCTGGGCAACGACGCCGAAGGCCTGGCCAAGGTGGCCGACGAGTTTGCGGCCAAGGTGAAGAAAATCCCTGGTGCGGTGGACGTGGAATCCAGCGTCAAGCCCGGCCTGCCGGCCTACGCCGTGCGCCTGAAGCCCGGCGCGGTGCGCGAACTGGGCCTCACCGCCAACCAGGTGGCGAGCAGCCTGCGCGCCTACGTGACCGGCGAGTCGGCCACTTTCTGGACCACACCCGACGGCGACCAGGTGGACGTGGTGCTGCGCCTGAACGAAACCCAGCGCCAGCGCATCGAGCAACTGCGTGGCCTGCCGGTGGCATTCGCCAAGGACGGCACGCCGATCAGCCTGGAGTCGGTGGCCACCATCGAGACCGTGTTCAACCCCGAGATCATCCGCCGCCAGAACCTGCAGCGTCGAGAGGCCGTGTTTGCCGGCGTGCAGGGGCGCAGCGAGGGCGAGGTGGGCGACGACGTGCAAAAGCTGATCAAGGACACCCACCTGCCGCCGGGCTACAGCTTTGACGTCGGCGGCCAGATGCAGCAGCAGGCCGAAGCTTTCAGCGGCCTCTTGGCGGCCATGGCGCTGGCGGTGATCTTCATCTACATCGTGCTGGCCAGCCAGTTCGGCAGCTTCCTGCAGCCCATTGCCATCATGGCCAGCCTGCCGCTGGCGCTGATCGGCGTGATGCTGGCGCTGCTGCTGTGGCGCAGCACGCTCAACATCTTCAGCATGATCGGCCTCGTGATGCTGATGGGCCTGGTGACGAAAAACGCCATCCTGCTGGTGGACTTTGCCAACCATGCGCGCAAGGCCGGCGCCACCGTGGCCGACGCGCTGCTGCAGGCCGGAATGATCCGCATGCGGCCCATCATCATGACCACCATGGCCATGGTCTTTGGCATGCTGCCGCTGGCGCTGGCCTTCAATGAGGGTGGCGAGATCCAGGCCCCCATGGGCCGCGCCATCATCGGCGGCATCATCACCAGCACGCTGCTGACGCTGGTGGTGGTGCCGGTGCTCTACAGCTACCTGGCGCGCGAGAAGAAAGCGCCGCAGGCAGTTGCCGATGCAGCCGCTGCAAGCGTCACCAGTGGTGGCAGCGCCGGCCCGCTGCCCATGCCCGCCGACCGCGACTGACCGCAGCGCCCGCCAGGCCGCGCCGCTACACCCGCGCCGGCTGCCCCTGGCTGGCCTGCGACCAGGCCGCTGCACGCGGCTTGGTGCGCAGGCTGGTGTCGGTGGCGTCACCCCGGTAGATGCCGCAGCCCAGCAGCGTGCCGTCGGGCGCCACCTGCACATAGGACTCCTTGTGCATGATCTCGTCGTTGGCCGAGTTGATGACCTCGTACTGCACCCAGCCGCCGCCTTGGTCGGCCACCGCCCAGAGCTTGGTGATGAAGCCTTCGTCCAGCCCGGGCACAACCGAGTAGCTCTGGCCGATCATGTTGGGGCGCGCACCAAACGCGGCGTAGATGCCCTGCCGGTCGAGGCTGAAGACGTACATGTCGCGGTCGATGAATTCGCTCTCGGGCTCATGAAAGTCGGCCATGGCCTGCTCGCGGCCCACCTGCGCCAAGTGCGCCAGCGCGCGCTCCACCATGGCCATGGCTTCGTCGGCCGAGCCCTGGCGCAACTGCATGGAAGCCACCGCCTCGCGCAGCTTGCCGGCACGGCTGACGAGCGCGTGCGACGCGGTGGAGCTTTGCTCTACCAGTGCCGCGTTTTCGCGCGTGATTTCGTCAAGGTTGCCCACGGTCTGGGTCACATCATGCAGGCCACTGCTTTGCTCGGTGCTGGACGCGGCGATAGACCGCAACTGCACCGACACCTCTTGCACGCCGGCCACGATGGTGCCCAGCGACGCGCTGACGTTGCCCAGCTTTTCTGACGAGATCTGCACCTGCGTGCCGGCGTCGCCAATGAGCCGGCGTATTTCTTCGGCCGACTCGGCGCAGCGCTGCGCCAACTGGCGCACCTCGGTGGCCACCACCGCAAAGCCCTTGCCGGCCTCACCGGCCCGGGCCGCCTCGATGGCGGCGTTGAGCGACAGCATGCCGGTCTGGAAGGCCACGTCGTCGATCACGGTCACCACCTCGGCCACACGCTCGCTGGCGGCCTGCATCTGCTGCATGGCGCGCACGGTGTCGTGCATCGCGGTGTTGCCTTCGTCGGCCTGCACGGCCAGGCGTTCGGTGAGCGTGTCAAGCCGGCGTGCGGCTTCGGCGTTGGCGGCCACGGCCACCGAAAGGTCGCCAATGGCGCTGACCGATTGGCGCAAGCTGCTGGCCTGGTCGTCGGTGCGCTGGGCCAGTTTGGCGCTGCCGTCGCTGACCTGCTGCCCGGTCAGGTTGACCATGGACGCGCTGTTGCGGATTTCGGAAACCAGGGCCGACAGCTTGTTGCTCATGGCGTCCATGGTCAGGCCGATCTGGGCCAGCTCGTCGTTGCCGACGATGTGCATGCGGTGCGCCAGGTTGCCCTGCGCAATGGCCTGTGTGCCCTTGTGCAGCGCCTTGAGTGAACCCTTGAAGGCCAGGCTGAAGCTCAGCATCAGGTAGGCCAGGGCCAGCAGCCCGGCGGCAAACACGCCGCCGTAGGTCCACACGCGGCGTTCGGTGACTTGCTGCTGTTGCGCCAGTTCGGCGTGCAGGCGCACCGTGGTGTCGTGTTGCAGCGCCACCAGGTGCGCTATGGCCAGGCTGGCCTGGTCAAAGTAGGCCTTGGCGCTGGCGTCTGCGGCGTCGGTGGTGCCAAAGGTCTGCCGCACGGTCTTTTCCAGCGCCAGCAGGCGCTCACGGGCTTGTGGCCATGAGCCTGGTACTTCTATGCCGGCACGTTCCAGCGCACCCAGTTGGCGTGTCAGTTCGGAAGCGCCACGTTGCAGTGCGCCTGCCAGGCCCAGCAACTCGGCGCGTTCGCTCATGGCGGCATGCCCACGTGTCAGGGCACCGGCGCCGACGCCACGCGCCAACGCGGCCGACTCGGCGACGGGAATGATGCCGCTCAAGGCCAGGTCCACGAGAAAGTGTGAGCGCGGTGTCATGTCCACCAGCAGGCCCGAGCGTTCGCCGTTGAGCAGGGTGAACTGGTACAGATCAGCCACGGCGGCCGTGTGTTCGGCAAAGGCCTCCTTGGCAACGGAGGCATGTTGGCCCGCGGCCAGGGCGGTGAGGGTCTTGCGCAGTTTTGGCCACTGGTCGTCCAGTGTGTAGGGCAGGCCGGCGGCCAGGCGTTGGTCTACGGCGGCCAGGCTTTGGCCCAGGGCGCGGCGCACTTCGTCCAGCGCTGCGGTGGCGGCGGTGTCGCCGTTCAGCACACGGTTTGTCAGGCCGCGGTGCTGCTGCGTGGCCACCCGCACCGGCGTCAGCAGCTCGGACACGGCCGCGCCTTGTTGTTCGTTCAGCACGCGGCTGCGTTCTATCCTGAGCGTGTCCATCGACATGGCCATCAGCACACAAAGCGGCACGGTCACGCAGGTGCCCATCAAAGCCAGCTTGGCGTTCATGGGCAGGCGCCGCATGAGCGCAAGCCCAGGGCGCAGCACGCGGCCCCAGACGCTGCGGCCGGCGCGGCTTGAAGCGGTGGCAGATGGGCTCATGCGGCGGGCCATGGCGGGGCTCTCGGTGTCAGGTGGGCAGCCGGGGCGGCTGCTGCAGGATGCTGCGCCGGCGCGGCCGCCAGCGGTGGCATGAACAGCGGCGGTTTTCCGGGTTTGATTGCGGCGTCATGGCGCATGGGGTGCAAGGGCCGCTTCAGGCGCCGTGCAGTTGGCGCTTGGCGGCGTCACCGGGGGCATCACTGGCCGCATCACTGGCGGCATGCACCAGCCACTGCGCCATGCCGTGCAAAGGCAGGGCCAGGCTGGCGGCACCCATGCGCAAGGCCTCGCGGGGCATGCCAAACACCACGCTGGTGGCTTCGTCTTGCGCGGCGGTGGTGGCGCCGGCCTGGCGCATTTCAAGCAGGCCGCGTGCGCCGTCGTCGCCCATGCCGGTCAGGATCACGCCCACGGCGTTGCGCCCGGCGCTGTGCGCCACGCTCTTGAAGAGCACGTCCACCGACGGTTTGTGGCGGTTGACGAGCGGCCCGTCGCGCACCACCACCACGTACTGCGCACCGCTGCGCGCCAGTTGCATGTGGCGCGCGCCCGGGGCAATGAGCACGCGGCCGGGCAGCACGCGGTCGCCGTCGCGGGCTTCTTTCACTTCCATCTCGCACAGGCCGTTCAGCCGTTCGGCAAATGCGGCGGTAAAGGCCTCGGGCATGTGCTGCACGATGACGATGCCCGGCGCGGTGCGCGGCAGCGCCGTGATCACGGTTTCAATGGCCTGCACGCCCCCCGTGGAGCTGCCGATGGCGATGACACGGTCGGTGGTTTCGTGCAGCGCACGGCCGGCCAGCGGGGTCGGCACCCGCACCGGCATGGCCGCGCCCGACGCCAGGTTGGGCGCAGCAGGGCCCGGCGCCGCTGCCGCTGGGCGGCGCACCAGAGGCCGCACGTTGGCGTTGGCCGCCGCACGCACGGCGGCCACCAGGCCGTTGGAGGGGTCGCCCAAGAAGTCGCGCAGGCCGATCTTGGGCTTGGTGACAAAGCTCACGGCGCCTTCGGCCAAGGCCTGCATGGTGGTGGTGGCCCCGGCGGCGGTGAGCGTGGAGCACATGACCACCGGCGTGGGCCGTTCGGCCATGACCTTGCGCAGGAAACTGATGCCGTCCATGCGCGGCATTTCCACGTCCAGCACGATCACGTCGGGCCAGCGTGCTTCCATCTTGGGCCATGCAAAGAGCGGGTCGCCGGCAGTGGCAATGACTTCGATGCCGCCTGCGGTGAGGGTGTCGGACAGGTGGCGCCGCACCACGGCGGAATCGTCCACGACGATGGCGGTGATCTTTTTATGCATGGTGTTTCTTTCGGGCCGTCGCGGCGTGCGATGCGGGGGGGGCGTGCAGGAGGCTGGTCGGGTTGACGGGCGGCGGGGCCTTGCCCATGCTGCGGCGCATGTCCACGGCGCCTGTGGCCAGCACCAGGTGCACCGAACGTGGCACGTCTTCACCCACGTCAACGCCCTGGATCTGGAAACCGTAGCGGTCCACCAGGCTGAAGCCTTGTTCGATGTTGCGTTCGCCCACGTTGAACTTCAGGCCCGCGCCGTCGGGCATGGTGTCGGCGCCGCCATACAGGTGGGCGTGGTAGTCCGACGGCTCGGTGCCGGCCTTGCGCAGCAGGTGCACCATGGCTTCCAGCGCTTCGTCGCCGTAGCGGCCGTCGCTGGTGTCGCCGGTGCGGCGGTTGCGCGTGGGCAGCAGGTAGTGGCACATGCCGCCAATGCGCTTGGTGGGGTGCCACAAGGTCACGGCCACGCACGAGCCCAGCAGCGTGCGCACGCTGGCGGCGGTGGCGCCAAAGTGCATCTGGCCCGGCATCAGCACCAGATGGTCGCCGGCCGCAGCCGGCACTTGCCAGGCGGGGCCGTGGTGCTGGGTGGGGCGGCCGCCCCGGTGCTCGCCATGCGGCCCCGGCGGTGCATACGGCAAGTGCGCCGCGTGCATGCCATGCGGGCCGTGTGACGCCGCCACGGCGCGCGCGCCCGGTGCGCCGGGCACGCCGTGCGCCGCTTTGCCAACCTGCAGCGCATGCGCGGCGCGCGGCGCGTGCGCCGTGTGTGCTGCATGGGATGCATGGGAAGCATGTGACGCATGCAGGCCGTGGGCCGCCGCTGCGGCGGCGCCGGGCAGCGGCTCGCGTGCTGCCACGGCGCGCAGCCGGGCCTGCTCCATGCGCTCGGCGAGGGTCAGTCTTTCAGGCGTGGACATGGATGGCGGTGGCCAACACACGCACCGGCAGCCCCAGGGTGGACAAGGACTCGGCGTGCCCGGTGTACAGCACGCCGTCGGGCTTGAGCTGGGTGAGCACCCGGCGCACGATCTGCGACTTGGCGTCGTTGTCAAAGTAGATCAGCACGTTGCGCAAGAAGATCACGTCAAACATGGGCAACTGCGGCAGCGGCAGCATCAGGTTGGCGGCTTGAAAGCGCACACGCTCGCGCAGGCTGCGGTGGATCATGAGCTTGCCGTCCTGGTCGCCCTGTCCCTTGAGGCAAAAGCGCCGCAGGTAGTCGGGCGGCACCATGCGGGCGCGGTCCATGGTGTAGAGGCCCTTGCGGGCACTTTCCACCACCGACGTGGACAGGTCCGTGCCCACCACCTGCCACGGCGCCTCGCCCAGCTTGTCAGACATCAGCATGGCCGCGCTGTAGGCCTCTTCGCCCGAAGAGCTGGCGGCGCTCCAGACCTTGAATTCCTGGCTCACGTCGTGTTTTTCCAGGCGCGTGGCAAGGTCGTTGAAGTGCTGCGGCTCGCGGAAGAAGTAGGTCTCGTTGGTGGTGAGCCGGTCTATCACGCGCGTCATTTCTTCGGCCGGTGCGTTGCCACGCACCAGGCGCTCGACATAGGCGTCCACATTGGGCTCGCCCGCATCCTGCGCCAGGCGCTGCAGGCGGCCGGCCACCAGCGCGTGTTTGTTGTCACCGAGCTTGATGCCCGAGACGCTGTGGAAGAGCTGGGTCACGGCCTCGAAGGCCTTGCCAGACAGTGCACTCATTGATCCGTCCTCCGTGCTGCGCGCCGCCGGCCAGGCACCGTGCGGCGCACCCATGCGTTCATGAAAAGGCGCCAAGCGGCCGCTGTGTGCCTGGCCTTTGTGTGCCGTTGCCCGCCGCGGCCTTGCTGCCGGCGCCGTGGTGCGGCTTGGCATGGCCGCTCGAACGGCCGTTTGCATGACCGTTTGCATGACCGTTTGCATGACCGTTTGCATTCCGGTTCACATGCGCAGGTGCGTCGGCCAGTTGGAAGCTGCCCAGCAGGGCCTGCAATTGCTCGGCCTGGGCCGACAGGTCTTCGGCCGTGGCCTGGAGCTCGTCGCTGGCACTTGCCGTTTGCTGCGTGGCACCGTTGAGCTGGTCCATGGCGCTGGTGATCTGCGCCACGCTGTGGCTCTGTTCGCCGCTGGCTGCGGCAATCTCCTGCACCAGCACGCTGGTCTTTTCAATGGACGGCACCATGCGGGCCAGCAGCGTGCCGGCCCTTTCGGCCAGGCCTACCGACTGGCCCGCGAGGGCGCCAATTTCTTGCGCGGCCACCTGGCTGCGTTCGGCCAGCTTGCGCACGTCGGCGGCCACCACGGCGAAGCCCTTGCCGTGTTCACCGGCACGGGCGGCTTCAATGGCGGCGTTCAGGGCCAGCAGGTTGGTCTGGTAGGCGATGTCGTCAATGATGGAAATCTTGGTGGCGATGCTCTGCATGGCGTCCACCGTCTGGCTCACGGCCTGGCCGCCTTGCTGCGCATCCTTGGCGGCTTGGGTGGCAATGCCGTCGGTGGCGGTGGCGCTGTCGGCGTTGCGGCGCACCAGGCCGCTCATGGCCTGCAAGGCGCTGCTGGTCTGGGTCACGTGGCTGGCTTGCTGGCTGGCGCTTTGCGACAGGCTGCTGGAGGTGTCCTGCACCTGCTGGCTGGCCACGATCACCGCCGTGGCGGCCTGGCTGACTTCAGCCAGCGTGGCGGCGAAGCCGTCGATCAGCGTGTTGAGCAATTCACCCACGTGCAGATGAAAACCGCTGTGGCCGGCCAGCGGCACACGGGCACGCAGGTCGCCTGCGCTGGCCTGGCGCACCACGGCGTCCAGCGCGGCTTCGGCCTGCAACTGGGCATGGATGTCCAGCCACTGGCCCACCGTGCCCAGCAGCGCGCCGCTGGCGTCGACGATGGGCGTGGTGGTGACGCTGTAGCGGCGCCCGCCCAGCGTCATCACGGTGGTGGCGCGGCTGCGCAACGCACGCAGCCGGCCCACGGCGGCCTGGGGGTCGGCGTAGAAGATGCCGATCGAGCTGCCCACCACGTGGTTGGCGTCAAACGCCGGCTGTTCGGCCTTGAAGGCGGCCACGTCACGGTGCAGCACTTCGTCCAGCGCCTGGTTGATGTAGACCACGGTGCCTTCGGCGTCGGCAATGCGCACCGGCATGGCCGTGGCGTCCAGCGCACTGCGTATGCGCAGGGCCTGGGGTTGCCCGGCCCGCAAGGCAGCGCATTCAGCGCCCTGCCGCAGCCAGGCACGCGCCGCACCCGCCGAACCAGCCACCACCACCAGCGCCGCCACACCCGACCATAGCCAGGCGCCCGCAGCCGCCAGCGCGCCCAAGGCCACGGCGGCGCCCAGGCCTGTGGCGGCCAGCGCCAGGGTACGGGCCAGGGCCCTGCGGGCAGGGGCAGCGGGCACGTTGCCCGGTGCGGTTGACGGTGGGCGTGCTGGTTGCATGGTGGGGTTCAAGCGGGTGGTAACGACATTGCAGGGTCCGGTTGTAGCTGGGCGCCCGGGGGGTGTTACTGCGGCTGGTAGGCCGCAATGGCAGCGGCCAGCACCTTGGGTGCCAGCACCTGCTGCAGCGCCAGCACGCCCACCAGCGCGCCGCCGGCGCGTGTCATGCCACGCAGGAATTCGGGTGCGATGCGGGTGCCCAGCGGGGGCGGCGGTTCTATCTCTCCGGGCTGGCGGTCAAAGACTTCAAAGACGCCGTCCACCAGCAGGCCCACGATGAACACGCCATGCGCTTGCGCGTCGTCGTCTTCGTGGTCTTCGCTGGTGGCGTGGGGGTGGTATTCCACCACCACGATGCACGAGCGGCGGCCCACCTCGGTGGCGGGGCGGCCCAGCCGTGCGGCCAGGTCGATGACCGGCACCACGGCGCCGCGCAGGTTCATCACACCACTGACCAGGGCGGGCGTGCGCGGCAGCGGCGTCAGGCGGCTGACCTGCAGGATTTCGCGCACGTCTTCAATCGGCACGGCCAGCACGTCGTCGCCCACAGCCATGCGCAGCAGTGAACAGGGCGCTTCGGCGCCGGCGTGGGCCAGGGCAGTGCCTGGGGGGGGCATGCTGAGGGTGGTGGTAGTGCTCATGGTGGATGGCAACCGAAGTCAGAACGAGGAGAACGACGCTTCGTCGGCGTGTGCACCCGCCTGTTTGCCCGCCGAGTGCCGCGCCGGGGCGGGCCGGCCTGCGGGCTGGCTCTGGCCAAACTTCAGCGCCGGGCCGCCCCGGCCGCCCAGGCCTTCGGACGTCACCGCCATGGCCTTGGCACGCACCTGGGCCACGCCAGCGTGGGTTTCATCGTCGAGCCGGAAGAAGCTCATCAGGTCTTCCAGCTGCGCGGCCTGGGCCGAAAGCTCTTCGGCCGTGGCCGAAAGCTCTTCACTGGCGCTGGCGGTTTGCTGGGTGGCGCTGCTCAGGTGGTTCATGGCGCTGGTGATCTGCGCCACGCCGTCGCTTTGCTCGCCACTGGCGGCGGCAATCTCCTGCACCAGGCCGCTGGTCTTTTCAATGTTGGGCACCATGTGCGTCAGCAGCGTGCCGGCCTTTTCAGCCAGGCGCACCGACTTGCCGGCCAGGGCGCCTATTTCTTGCGCCGCCACCTGGCTGCGTTCGGCCAGCTTGCGCACCTCGGCGGCCACCACGGCAAAGCCCTTGCCGTGTTCACCGGCACGCGCCGCTTCAATGGCGGCGTTCAGCGCCAGCAGGTTGGTCTGGTAGGCGATGTCGTCGATGATGGAAATCTTGGTGGCAATGCTCTTCATGGCCTCCACGGTCTGGCTCACGGCCTGGCCGCCTTCAATGGCTTCCTTGGCCGCCTTGGTGGCCATGCCGTCGGTGACGGTGGCGTTTTCGGCGTTGCCCTTCACCGATGCGTTGATCTCTTGCAGCGACGCGGTGGTTTCTTCCACGCTGGCGGCTTGCTGGCTGGCACTGTGGCTCAGGCTTTGCGACGTCTGGCTGACCTGGCCGCTGGCGGCCGACAACTGCTCGGCCGCCGCGCGCACCTCGCGGAAGGTGGTGCTCACGGTGTCCAGCAATTGGTTGACGCCGCCGCACAGGCGGGCAAAGAACTCACTCTTGCCTTGCAGCGGTATGCGTTGCTGCATGTCGCCTTGTGTGGCCGCAGTCACAGCGCGATTCACCTCTTCGGCCACTTCGGTTTCGGCCACGCGCTGCGCCTCGGCTTCGCTGGCGCGGCGCTGGGCGTCCGAGAGCTCAAAACCCAGCCGCGTCTGCACCCGTTTCATGGCCAGCAAGGCCTGGGCGCGGGCGTCCCGGCCGCGGGCGTCAAAGACACCGTCAAATACACCTTGCGAGAAGGCGTCCAGGTTCTTGGCCACCAACTGCAGCGTGTCCATGATGTGGCGCGCGTACACCACGCTGCAGGCAAAGGTGCCCAGCAGCAGCGCGGCTGACACAGCGCCCAGTGCCAGCGTGGGCAGGCCCGCAGGCGCCATCAGCAAGGCGGCGGCACCACCGCCCGTGGCGGCGGCATACCCCAGCGCCAGCAATGAGAACTTGGTGCCCATGCCGGCGTTGCCCACGGCCCGTGCCGGGGCGCCCAGAAACGCCAGGCCCCCGGTCTTGACAACATGGCCTTCGCGCACACAAAGCCCGGCCGCGCGGCCTTCGGTGAACAGGCGGTAGGCGGCCTCGGCGGCGGCCACCTGCTCACGCGTGGGCCGTGTGCGCACCGACAGGTAGCCCGTGGCGTTGCCACCTTCCAGCAGGGGCGTGGCGTTGGCCACCACCCAGTAGTGGTCGCCGTTCTTGCGGCGGTTTTTCACCACCCCGGTCCAGGGCCGGCCGGCCTTGAGCGTGACCCACATGTCGGCAAAGGCCTCTTCGGGCATGTCGGGGTGGCGCACCAGGTTGTGGGGCTGCCCGATCAGTTCTTCTTCTGCAAAACCACTGGCTTCAAGAAAGTCGGGGTTGATGTAGGTGATGCGCCCTTTGGTGTCGGTGCGCGAGACGATGGTCATGCCATCGCGCAATGGGTATTCAGACTGGGTAACGGGCAGGTTCTTGCGCATGGTGGTCTCTTCTCAGCAGGGGTGGCTCTGGCTGGTGCGGTGGGGTGTTGCGATGGCGGGCGCGATGTCTGGCGCGATGTCGGGTGCGATGTCAGGCACGGGTTCAGGTGCGTGTTCGGGTCTGGCGGCGTGTGGCGCTCAGAACGACGTGAACGACGCTTCGTCGGCGTCACTGGTATCGAGCGGGGCCGTGCGTGCAGGCCGTTGGCTGGCAGCGCCATGCCGCGCGGGTGCGCGTGCCCTGGCGGGCGCCGCAGCACTGGCAGGCCGGCCTTGGCGGCCGCCGCCGGCGCCATGCCCGGCGGCGTCGGCCAGGCGGAAGAAGCCCACCAGGTCTTGCAGTTGCTGGGCCTGGGCCGAAAGCTCTTCGGCCGTGGCGGCCAGTTCTTCACTGGCGCTGGCGGTTTGCTGCGTGGCGCCGCTCAGGTGATTCATGGCGCCGGTGATCTGCGCCACGCCTTCGCTTTGTTCAGCACTGGCCGCCGCGATCTCTTGCACCAGTTCACTGGTCTTGTCGATGCTGGGCACCATCTCGGTCAGCAAATGGCCGGCCGATTCGGCCAGGCGCACCGAATTGCTGGCCAGCGCGCCGATTTCTTGCGCCGCCACCTGGCTGCGTTCGGCCAGCTTGCGCACCTCGGCGGCCACCACGGCAAAGCCCTTGCCGTGTTCACCGGCGCGGGCGGCTTCAATGGCGGCGTTCAGGGCCAGCAGGTTGGTCTGGTAGGCAATGTCGTCGATGATGGAAATCTTGGTGGCGATGCTCTGCATGGCGTCCACCGTCTGGCTCACGGCCTGGCCGCCTTGCATGGCCTGTTTGGCGGCCTGCGTGGCCATGCCGTCGGTCACACGGGCGCTGTCGGCGTTGCCCCTGACCGACGCGCTCATCTCCTGCAGCGACGCGCTGGTTTCCTCCACGCTGGCCGCTTGCTGGCTGGCGCTGTGGCTCAGGCTTTGTGATGTCTGGCTCACCTGGTTGCTGGCCGACGACAACTGGTCGGCAGCGCTGCGCACGTCTCGCAGCGTGCTGCTCATGGTGTCGATGAGTTGGTTGAACTTGCCGCAAAGCTCGGCGTGGAAGGCTTCCTTGCCGGCCACGGGAATGCGTTTTGTGAAGTCGCCCTGGGTGGCGCTGTCCACTGCATGGCCAATCTCCTGCGTCACCTGGTTGGCGGCCTCGCCGGCGGCCCGTGTGGCGGCAAGGCGGGCGTCGTCTTCTTCCTTGACCTTGCGCAGGCTGGTCTGCATCTGTGACAGGCGCTTCAACAGCACGGCGGCTTCGTCGCTGCCGTGGTCACGGATCTCATGGCCCAGGTTGCCGGACGCCACCGCGCCTGCGGCTTCCACGGCCTCGGCCAGCGGCCGCGTCACCGAACGCGTGATGGCCACCGCCAGGGCCAGGCCCGCCAGCAGGAAGAAGCCCACCTCGGCCAGCAGCATCATCCGGTCGCGGGTGGCTGCTACCACGCGTTCGTGCAGCAGCGCCATCAGGACGTCGACGCTGCCTTCCAGCAGCTTGTACTGGGTGTCCACCGCCTCGGTGCCCGCCTTGAAGTAGTCGGTGGCCGAAAAGGTGAGCTTGGCCGGCGCCAGCACGTGTTGCTGAGCCATGCCAAAGAACCCGGCCGCCGCAGCCGTGGCGTTGCCCGTGCTCGCCATCAAGGACTTCACGCCTTCATTCAGCGCTTGCGACTTGCCGATCTGCGCCAGGGCGCGTGCGCTGCTCTTGTTGGCAATATCCATTTGCATGATCAGCTGGGCGCGCGTGGCGGCTGAAATGTCCTTGGCGGCCAGAGCCTGTGCGCCCATGCCGCGCGAGACTGCCAGCGCCTCTGCCAGGCGCGGCAGGTGGTCCACCACGGCCGTCATGAGGTAGTAGGTGTCACCCTGGGGGTCCAGCGAAAGGCCGGATGTATCGGCCACGGTCTCGATCAGCGCCAGGTTCTGCTCGATGAGTGCGGTGTGGCCTGCAAAGCTCTCGGCAGCGGTGATGGACTTGCTGGCCACCTTCTGGCTCAGCGCGTCCCATTCGTGGCTCAAGGCCTGCAGCGTCTTGCCCTGTTGTGTGTAGTTGTACTTGGCCACCATCTGGCTGACGCTGGCCAGCACCTTGTCCACGGCGGCCTTGCGCGCCAGGCGGTCGGCGTCGGCCGCCGGCTGGCCGCCCAGCGCCAAGGCAGACAAGCCGCGGTGCGCCTGCAGTTCACGCTGCAAGGGCACGAGCAGTTGCACCACATCCAGGCCCATGTCCTCGGCTTCCGCCACTTCAATGTCCACGCCTGCTGCGTGGTAGACCTTGAACACCGGGTACGCGGTCAGCATGAGCGCCACGGCGCCGAGCAGGGCGAACTTTTGCCAAAGGCGCAGTTGGCGAAGGATTTGGTTCATGGAAGTTCCTTGGCAGAAATCGTTGTTGGTTCAGCGTTGCCCAGCGGCGGCCCGGGCGTTGCCGGGGACCACGGCGTGTGGGCTGCCGGGCAAGGCACCGGCAGCGGGTCTTTGGCCGGCACGCGCCACCGTGGCACCCGGCCGCAGCGCGGCGGCCATCAGGCCTTGCATGTCCAGCACCAGGGCCACGTCGCCGCTGCCCA
The DNA here is from genome assembly GCA_964620975.1 of uncultured Rubrivivax sp. Taxonomy (GTDB): domain Bacteria; phylum Pseudomonadota; class Gammaproteobacteria; order Burkholderiales; family Burkholderiaceae_C; genus Rubrivivax. The sequence goes on from CAZUKT010000007.1 coordinate 14,517, forward strand.
GGATGGTGGAGCCGGCCAGGGCCTCCAACGGCTTGAAGATGCTGGCCAGTGGCTTGATCACGGTCTGGTGTTCACCCAGCAGGCGGTCTACCACCAGGCCGATGCGCACCGTGCCCTGGCGCACCACCACCAGGCTGCGGCGGCCGGGGTTGGCCACGGCACGGCTGCCGGAGGCGTCGCCGTAGAACAGCGCCAGGTCCAGGTAGGGCAGCACTTCACCGCGCAGGTCAAAGGTGCCGCAGGTGCGATCGGGCTGCTCGCGGCATTCACGCGGCAGGTCTATGCATTCGCTCACCACCGCCAGCGGCAGCACGTAGTGCACACCGCCCACCAGGGTGAGAAAGCCGTCGATCATGGCCAGCGTCAGCGGCAGCCGCACCTGCGTGGTGGTGCCACGCCCGTGGGTGCTGGCCAGCGCGATCTGGCCGCGCAGCGATTCAATGCTGCGCTTGACCACATCCATGCCCACGACCCGGCCCGAGATGTCGGTCACGGCGTCGGCGGTAGAGAACCCGGCGGCAAAGATGAGCTGCCAGACCTCGGGGTCTGACAGCACCGCGCCTTCGGCAATGAGGCCGCGTTCGGTGGCCTTTTTGATGATGCGTTCGCGCGCCAGGCCTTTGCCGTCGTCGCTGACTTCAATGACGATGGAGCCGGCCTCGTGGTAGGCGTTCAGGCCCAGGCGGCCCACACGCGGCTTGCCGGCGGCCACGCGTTCTGCGGGGGTTTCAATGCCATGGTCCAGGCTGTTGCGCACCAGGTGCATGAGCGGGTCGCCGATGACGTCGACCATGCTCTTGTCGAGTTCGGTGTCGCCGCCCGTGACCACCAGTTCAATCTCTTTGCCCAGTTGCTTGCTGATGTCGCGCACCACGCGTGAAAAGCGGCTGAAGGTTTCGCCCACCGGCACCATGCGCAGGGCCAGCGTGCCGTCACGCGTGGCTTGCACCAGGTCGGCCACACGCTGTGTGGCTTCAAGAAACGCGGGGGACGCTTCGGCGGTGGCCACCATCTGCGCGCCAGAGCCGGCGATCACCAGTTCACCGATGAGGTCGATGAGGTGGTCAAGCTTGTCGGCACGCACCTTCACAAACCGCACTTCTTCGCCCCGGCGGCCCATGCTGTGGCGGCGGTCGGGGCCACGCCCGCGGCGCTCGGCTTCAGACAGGGCGGCAGGCAGCGCGGCGGCCTGCGCGGGCGCTGCCAACACGGCCACGGTGGCGGCGGGCGCTGCCAGCAGGGCTTGGGTGGCGGCTTCGGCTTGGGCCGCTTCTGTGGCCGCCGCTGCGGCTGCGGCCTCGGCCTGCAGCCACACGCCTTGCTGCAGCCAGGTGGCCGTCAAGGCGCTGCGGGCGCTGTCGTCGTCGCCGCAGCGGTCTTCCAGCAGCGCGGCAAAGGCGTCGGCGCTGGCGGTGGGGGGCAGCACCGCCAGGCGGCAGTCGTCCAGTGCAAATTCAAAGACTTGCTCGATCTCGGTTTGCCCGGCTTCGGTCTGCAGGCGCATTTCAAAGCCCAGGTGGCAGGCTTCGGCGTCCAGCGCGTCCAGTGCGGGCACCGCCTCGGCCAGCGTGTGGCAAAACACCATCTGGCCCAGCGAACCCAGGTAGCGCAAGAAGGCCAGCGGGTCCAGGCCGTTGCGCAGCGAGTCGGCGCCAAAGCGCACGGACACATGCCAGCAGCCTTGGGCCGAAGTGGCGTCGGTGGTGGCTGAGGCGGAGCCGTCAGACCTTGCCTTGCTGTCGGTGGCGGCCGCCTGCGCAGCGGCCGCTGCATCGGGCACGGTGGCGTTGGCACCACCGCGCAGCCCACGCAGGTGTTCACCCAACTGCTGGCTCCTGGCTTGCACGGCGGGGTCGTTGGCGCCGGTGCGTACCTCGTGGATCAGCGCTTCCATCTGGTCGCGGCCTTCCAGCAGCGCGGCGAAGATGGTTTCGTTGACGGCGATCTCGCCGCTGCGCAGCGCTTCCATCAGGGTTTCGACTTCGTGCGTGAAGCCCACCACGGCGTCGCAGCCAAAGAGGCCGGCCGTGCCCTTGATGGTGTGCGCGGCGCGGAACGCGGCGTTCAGGTTCTCGGCGTCTTCGGGCGTGGTCTCCATCACCAGCAGCGCCTGCTCAAACTGCTGCAGCATGTCTGCTGCTTCGTCGAGAAAGCCCACGCGGGCGGCGGCAATGATGTCGGCGTCGTCGTTCATGGACACGGGCGTTCCCTTTCAGTCTTGGCCGGCGTGCGCCGTGGCGTCACCGGGCAGCAGGTCCAGCAGGCCAAAAGTGGCCAGGGCGTCGTTCACGGTGGCGCTGGCCGCCACCACTTGCAGCATGTCGCCGCGCTCGGCCAGGCTGCGGCGGGTGGCCAGCAGCAACTGCACGCCCGAGCTGTCAAAGTCGGTCACGCCGGCCAGGTCCAGTGCCAGGTCCCCGGGGTGTGCTTGCAGCGCAGCGGCCAGGGTGTCGCGCGTGGTGGCGGCAAAGGCAATGGTCATCTCGGGGCCAAGCGCCAGGCATGGGGGTGTGGACATGGACATAGGTATGGGCATGGGCATAGACATGGGCATGGTTCTCAGACGCACAGCCGCTGCACCGCGCTGACAAGCTGGGTGGGCGTGCAGGGTTTGTTGAGAAAGGCCTGCGCGCCTTGTGTGCGTGCAGCGGCCCTGACGGATGGGCGGGTTTCGGTGGTCACCACCATCAGCGGCGTGAACTTGTAGCGTGGGTGCAGGCGCAGGTAGCGCAAGAACGACAAACCGTCCATGCGTGGCATGGCCAGGTCACACAGGATCGCGCCCAAGGGGCGGCCGTCGAGCAGGGCCAAGGCGTCTTCGCCGTCGCTGGCGTCCACAACGTCATAGCCGGCCTGCTCCAGCACGGCGCGCCACAGCTGCCGGATGCTGGGCGAGTCGTCGATCACGAGCACGGTCTTGGCCACGGCAGGCTTGCTTCAGACGCAGAGCTTGTTGACTGCATCCACCAGCTGCGAAGGCTGGAAGGGCTTGGTGATCCAGGCGCGTGCGCCGGCGGCCTTGCCTTCGGCCTTCTTGGAGTCCTGCGACTCGGTGGTGAGCATGATCACGGGTGTGAACTTGTACGAGCCGGTGGTCTTGAGGTGCTTGAGGAAGGTGAGCCCGTCCATGTTGGGCATGTTCACGTCGCACACGATCAGGTTGAGCTTGCGGCCGTCGAGCTTGCCCACGGCATCTTTGCCGTCCACGGCTTCCACGGTTTCATAACCTGCCTTTTGCAGGGCCAGGCGAACCACGGTGCGAAAGCTCCCCGAGTCGTCAACGATCATTACGGTCTTGGCCATTTGGGGGTCCCCAATCTCTTCAGAAAAAGTCGACGTTGCTGCCCACGTCCACCGTCACGTTGCCGTGGTGGGTGGCGCGTTGCTCGTTCATGGTGTAGCTGGCTTCCAGTGCGGCCAGCCACTCGGCCGCATCGGTTTGTGTGGCGCGTGGGTTGGCGGCCACCCAACGCGCAAAGTTGCTCATGTCGTTGCCCACGATGTTCAGCATCTGGCTCACGCGGTCGCCAAACTGGAAGTGCACAAACGCGGCTTCAAGCTGCTCGCCCAGGGTGCGGCTGGCCTGCTCGACTTCGGCCGAGTTCTGCAGCGACGCACCCATGCTGCCCAGCATGGCCTGCAGCGCCTTGCGTGCGCTCAGGTCAATCTCCAGGCGCAGTTCTTCGGGTGACGTGTCGTTGATCTCGCCTTCGCGCCTGGCCTTGCCCACGCGGGTGCTCATGCCTTGCACCACGCGGTCGATGCGCTCGCCGGTTTCGGCCATGCGGCCCGACAGCATGCGCAGCTCGTTGGCCACCGCCTGCGAGCCACCCGCCACGGCGTTGCCCTGGCGGTTGGCTTCTATCGACGCGTTGAAGGCCACCAGCCGGGTGTGGCGGGCCAGCTCGCGTGTGTTCTTGGCCAGTTGCTGCAGCTCGGCCAGGCCGGTGGCGCAGCCGCCCAGTTCGGCCACCACGGCGTCACGTTCGGCAAAGGCACGCTGGCTGGCAGCGGTAAGCACCAGGAGCGCTGGTGACTCACGCTGCACGGCGTCGTCCACGGCGCCAGGGTCGGCGTGCACGGCAAAGTTGCTCAGGTTGCTGGTCAGCGCGGTGAGTGCGCCCGACATCTCGGCAAAGGCCCCCAGGATGTGGCTCAGGCCGTCGGCGGCCGCGTCGCGCGTGACTTCCATCTGCCGGCTCCACACCGGCACCACTTGCGACACCATCACCTCGGCGCCATGGCGGCCCGCGCTTTCCAGCTGGCTCTCAGCCTGAGTGGGCCCGGCGGCTGCCATGCCGTGCCAGGCCAGCCAGGCAGCGGCCAGCACGGCCAGCACACCCACCAGCGCGGCCCAGCCACCCAGCCAGGCCAACACCGCGCCGGCCACGGCCAACACGGCCGCCACGGGGCGCTGCCAGGCGGCAAGCCTACGCAAAGGCGCAGCACCCGCGGCGTCGGGTGGGGCGTCAGGGGCGTCCGCAGGCATCATCATTGAATCGCTGGTCACGGTGCTGGGTGCTGATGGGGGCTGGGGATGGGGGACTGGGGTATGCGGCCGCAGGTGCAGCCGTCCTGTGCACTTATCGACCATAGGCCTGCGGTCTGAAGCGAAAAGTTGCATATGCGGCGACAAAGGCGGGCTGTTTCCCCCTTTCCTGGCAGCAGGCCCCGGCCCATGCGCATTGCGCAGGCCAGCACGCGCTGCAGTGCGCCAGTCCGTGCGCAACTCCGTGCCCAACTGCGTGCTCAAGTCAGCGCCAAGCCTGCCGAAGACACTGCCCAAGGGGGCCGCCCGGCCATGTTTGCTGGTGTGCCCCTTTTCGCAAACACAAGAGGCCCTGCATGACCCTATCCAGCCTGCGACTGCGCCTGCCCAGCCTGCACATGGGTGGCGGCCCCTGGGCCGGTTTGAAAGAGTTCTTCAGGTACCACGGCGTTTGGGCCGTGGGCGTGCGGCTGCTGCGCAAGTTGTCCATCGACGCCAAGGTGCTGCTGGTGATGGGCCTGGTGGCGGCGCCGCTGGCGCCACTGACCTGGTACCTGGTGGACACACAGAACAAGCTGGTGGCCACCACCCACCAGCGGCTGGCCGGGCTGCGGCTGGCAGGTGCCATCGCCGCGCAGCGCGTGGAGCTGGGTGCGGTTTCCACTGCGCTGGAAGCCGGCCTGCCGCCGCCCAAGGACAGGCGCGCCGAGGCCGACGCAGACACCCTGCGTGCTTACGAGGCAGCGCGTGCCGCCGGCCTGCCCGTGCAGCTGGCCTGGGAACGCGGCCGCGCCAGCGTGGTGCAGGCCGTGCAGTCGAACGCCCCGCTGGAAGACAGCCAGCGCGACGCCACCGCCGCCGGCCTGATGGCGCTGGAAGCATTGCGCAGCGTGGTGCTGAGTGCGGCGCAGGTAGAAGCCACCAGCGACCACGCCATGCACCGCGCCGCCAACCTGGCCCTGGAGGACCTGCCCGCGCTGCAGCTGTCACTGACCCAGCTGCGGCGCACGGTGCACCAGATGCTGGCCACCCCCGGCAAGCCGACGGACGAGCACTGGCACACGTCGATGCTGGGCCTGGCCACGGCGGCGGCCGACGTGCGCCTGGTCACCAAGCAGAGCACACGCAACCTGGAACCGCTGCGGGCGTCCCAAGTGGCCGAGGTGGACGAACTGCAGGCGGTGCAGGCCTATTCGGCGCTGGTGGCGGCACAACTGCTGGCGCAGGAACCCGCACCCGACGCGGTGGCGCTGCGTGAGGCCTACGTCAAGGCGCGCACCGAGGTGCAGGCCTTGCGTGTGCAGCACCTTGCGCACGTCGAAACGCAACTGCAGGTGCTGCTGGCCGACGCGCAGCGCATGCGGCAGTGGGTGTTTGTGGCGCTGGTGGTTTCGCTGACGCTGGCCGGCTACCTGCTGTACTGCTTTTTCCTGGTCATGCACGGCGGGCTGCAGCAGTTGCAGCACCAGATGAACCGCATGGCGCAGGGCGACCTCAGCGCACGGCTCAACCCGCTGGGTGTGGACGAGGTGGCCGCCACCATGGACGCCATGACGGTGGCGCTGGTACGTTTGTCAGACCTGCTGGCATCGGTGCAACTGGGCGTGGGTGCGGTCACCCAGGCGTCGCAGCAAGTGGCCACCGGCAACGCTGAAATGAGCCACCGCAACCGCAGCACCACCCAAGGCCTGGTGAGTGTGGTGGACGGTGTGGCGGGTTATGCCAAGCAGCTTGAAGGCTGCGGCCGGCAGGTTGAAGCCGTGGTGGCCACGGTGCAGCAGCTGCGCCTGGAATCGGCCCGCAACCGCAAGCAGATGCATCGGCTGCGTGAACGCATGGCAGCCATGCGTGGCAACAGCCGCGAGATTGGCGAGATCGTCACGCTCATGGACAACATCGCCTTCCGCACCAACATCCTGGCGCTCAACGCGTCGGTAGAAGCCAGCAAGGCCGGCGAGGCCGGACGCGGTTTTGCCGTGGTGGCGCAAGAGGTGCGGTCGCTGGCCATGCGCGGTGCGGTGTCGGCGCAGCGCATTGGTGCCATCGTGGCGCGCTCCATTGACGACATTGAAGTCAGCAGCGCCCTGGCCGACGAAACCGGCAAGGCCATGGCCGAATCCGACCGCCATGTGGACCACATCCACGTGGCCATGGAAGACGTGGCTGGCTTGACACGCAGCGGTGAAAAGGAATCGGCATTGATCCTGGAGCACCTGACACAAATCAAGGGCAGCACCGAACAGAACCTGCGCCTGGTGGACCAGCTGGCCACAGCCTCTGAAGGGCTGCGGTCGCAGGGCGAACGGCTGGCGCACAAGGTGGGGCAGTTCAAGCTCAGCTGAGCGGCGCTGCGCTGCGGCGTGCCCCTGTGCCCCGCCTTGCGCGGTGCCCTTATGCTTGCGCGTCACTCACGAGCCGCGCACCGCCATGATCCTTAACGCCGTCTGGGTAGCCTTCATCCTGATCGGTTTCGTGGTGGCGTGCATCCGGCTCGTGCAGGGCGACGTGGCCATCTTCACCAAGGTGCTCACCGGCCTGTTTGACACGGCCAAGACCGGCTTTGACATTTCTCTGGGCCTGGTCGGCGTGATGAGCCTGTGGCTGGGGCTGATGAAGATCGGTGAACAGGCCGGCATGATCAAGCTGTTTGCGCGGGCCATGAACCCGCTCTTCAAGCGCCTGTTCCCCGACATACCGCCAGGCCACCCGGCCAACGGCAGCATCGTGATGAACTTCAGCGCCAACATGCTGGGGCTGGACAACGCGGCCACGCCGCCGGGCCTGAAGGCCATGCGCGAGCTGCAAGAGATCAACCCCGTCAAGGACGTGGCCAGCAACCCGATGATCATGTTCCTGGTGCTCAACACGGCGGGCATCACGCTGATTCCGACATCGGTCATCGCCATTCGGCAGGCGCTGGCGGCCGAGCAGGGGCTGGTGGGCTTTAACGGGGCCGACATCTTCTTGCCCACACTCATCGGCACTTTCATCTCGTTTGCCGCCGGCCTGGTGGCTGTGGCCTGGGTGCAGCGCATCAAGCTGTTGCAGTGGCCGCTGCTGGCCTTTTTTGGCGGCTTTGCGGCCTTGATGGCGGTGCTGTACTTCAGCCTGCGCGGTTTGCCCCCGGCGCAGATGTCGCAGGCCATCGGCGTGCTGGGCAGCGGCGTGATCTTTGGTGTGATCGTGCTGTTTGTGGCCGCCGGGGCGCTGCGCCGCATCAACGTGTACGAGGCCTTTGTCGAAGGCGCCAAAGAAGGCTTCGGCGTGGCCATACAGATCGTGCCCTACCTCATCGCCATCCTGGTGGCGATCTCGGTGTTTCGCAGCACGGGCTGCATGGACGTTGTGGTGGGTGCCATCGGCACGGCCGTGGTGGCGGTGGGCCTGAACGCCGACTTTGTGCCGGCGCTGCCCGTGGGGCTGATGAAGACACTGTCAGGCAGCGGCGCACGCGGCTTGATGGTGGACGTGATGAAGGCCTATGGGGTGGATTCGTTCCAGGGCAAGCTGGCGGCCATCATCCAGGGCTCCACCGAGACCACTTTTTACGTGCTGGCCGTGTATTTTGGCAGCGTCAATATCAGCAAGACGCGGTATGCACTCACCTGCGGCCTGTTTGCCGACCTGGTGGGGCTGGTGGGCGCCATCTTGGTGGGCTACGCGTTTTTCCATCACTGAGCCATGCGCCAAATGAAAACGCCCCAGGCGCGCTGCCTGGGGCGTTGAAGCTGGGGCTGCAGCCGGCGCAGTGCCGGTGTGGCCGGGCCGTTGTCAGGCAGCTTGCTGGCGGCGGCGCAGACCCACGGCCAACAGGCCCAGGGCCAGCATGCCGTAGGTGGCGGGCTCGGGCACCACGGCAGTGATGACACCAGGGCCACCGATGGTGGTGCTGTGGACGCCAAACTCGCTGTTGTCAAAGGCCGTGGTCACGTGCACATAGGTCTGGCCGGTGACCAGCGCCGCTGCAAAGCCTGATGTCGTGAAGCCAGGCAGAAGGTCGTCATTGCCCGCTGTGGCATTGAGCAGCGGCGTGGCCGGGTTGAAACTGCCCGTGTACAGGAAGGCAAAAGTGTCAAAGACACCCGTGGTCAGGAAGGTGTAGTTGCCGGCCACGCTGGCCGTGAAGCTGTAGGTGTCGTAGTGCACGGCAGTGCCTACGCCCGACAGCCCGGACAAGTCTTCAACAAGGCGGTTGAAGGTGGGGTCACCGGTGGTGTCGCCGTTGACCACCGTGATGGCGGCCTGCGCCGGGAAAGACAACACAGCGGCCAGTGCCAGCAGAGTCGATGCGAATTTCATGGGTATCCCTTGGTTGATCTTGACGCAGCAGGACGCACAAGCTCTGTCGGCTGTTGAATCCACTTGCTGCACAGCTTAGCCAATTTTGAACGCGTCGCCACCTCTGCTGTGGGGGGCGCCCCCGCGAATGAGGGGTGGCCTCCACGGCGCGGCCGGGCGCCCCGGTGCGCCCTTGGCCTGCGCGCCGCAGCGCCAGCAGGGCGCCACAATACCTGCCGATGGATTTCGCACGCACTCCGGTGGCCTTGTGCGCTGCCGTGGCGCTGCTGGCGGGCTGCGCCACGCGCGCGGTGGACGTGTTGCCCGCCCCGGCCGACCCGGCCGAGTTCGCGGCCTGGGGCTGCGACAGGATCGACGACGAACTGGACACCGTGCAGCAGCGCGCCGCCGACACCGCCTATGCCGTGGACGAGCGCGTGGGCAACAACATCGTGGCGCTGGGCATGGGCGTGATGGTGTTCTGGCCGGCGCTGCTGGCCATGCGGGCCGACGGGCCCGAGGCGGCCGACCTGGCGCGCCTGAAAGGGCGTTTTGAAGCCCTGCAAACCGTGGCCCGCCAGCGCCAGTGCCCGGCGCCGCCGGCCAGCTTGCCCCTGCACCGAGCCCAGGGCCTGCCCGTGGCGCTGGGCGAAACCCTGGTGTACGAAGACCGCACGGCGCGGCGTGCACCGCCCACGCCCTGGGTCTTGCAGGTGCAGGCCCTGCACCGTGGCGACATTGCCTACCGCCTGGCCGCTGCCGTGCCGGGCGAGCTGCAGCATGACTTTGCTGGCAACGTGGCGCTGGCCCCGGCCGGAGAGCTGGCCTGGCCCCGCCTGCTGCGCAGCGGCCTGGTGCTGGGGCAGGTCACGGCCGGTGAGATCGTGCGCACGGGCGACCCCAGCGCCAGGGCCCGCATGCGGGGCCAGGTGGTGGCCGTGGGCCCGCAGATGCTGGCCGGGCGCCACTTTGACGCGGCCGTGGTCGAGCTCTTTGGTGACGCGGCGTTGGGCGACAGCTCCACCCGCGTGGCCGGTGTGATCGTGGTGGACCGCACCAGCGGCGTGCTGCTGCGGCTGGACTTGCGCAGCGCCCACCCCTTGTTTGCCCTGCAGCGCCGGCTGGTGCGGGTGGACACCGCCGCGCCCTAACGTTCCGGCCCGCTGCGCTGCTCCCGCCCACCGGCGACACACATCTTTACCCCGGCCCCACAGGCCCGATACGGCCGCGGCGCAGCATCCATTTATCGCCAAGAACCCTCCAGGAGATGTGATGCAACAACCCTCGATCACCCGCACCGCCACACGCCCCGCCACACGCCACCTGCCACCCATGCGCTTGTTGCTGGCCACCCTGGTGGTGGCCGTGGCCGGCAGCATGGCGCAAACCGCCATTGCCGGGCCCCATGGCGGCATGGGCGGGCACGACACCATGGCCGACCGTGGCCACCACGAAGGCATGATGGGCGGCCCCGGCATGGTCGGCATGGGTGGCATGCACCAGCCGCGCCACATGGACCGTTTGCTCGACAGCGTCAACGCCACCGCCGAGCAGCGCGCCCAGATCAAGCAGATCACCGACGCGGCACGCGCCGACCTCAATGCCCAGCGTGACACCGGCCGCAAGCTGCACGAACAAGGCCAGGCGCTGTTCCTGCAGCCCAACGTGGACGCCCGCGCCGTAGAAGCGCTGCGCCAGCAGATGCTGGCCCAGCACGACCAGGCCAGCAAGCGCATGACACAGGCCATGCTCGACGTGAGCAAGGTGCTGACGCCCGAGCAGCGCAAGGCCATGGGCGAACGCATGGCGCAGCGCCGCAGCATGATGCAACGCCACCGCGCCGAGCGTGACGCCGCCGCCGCGCCGGCCAAGAAGTAGGCGCAGGGCAGCCTTGACGCCCCGTGGGGCAGGGGGCGCGGGGCCGCGCTATCCTGCCCCTTGTTTTCAGGAGCCCCTACCGCCGTGCCCAGCCAATTGCTGTTGATCGATGACGACGCGCGGCTCACCGACATGGTGAGCGGCTACCTGCGCCACAACGGCTTTGACGTGGACACCGCGCCCACGCTGGCGGCCGGGCGCGTGCGGCTGAACCAGGGCAACTACGACGCGCTGCTGCTGGACCTGATGCTGCCTGATGGTGACGGCCTGGACTTCACCCGTGAACTGCGTGGCCAGCCACGCACGCGCCGCTTGCCACTGCTCATGCTGACCGCCCGTGGCGAGCCCATGGACCGCATCGTGGGCCTTGAAATTGGCGCCGACGACTACCTGCCCAAGCCTTTTGAGCCGCGTGAGTTGCTGGCCCGCGTCAAGGCCCTGCTGCGCCGCGCCGCGCCCGACACCGGTGACGATGAAGTGCTGCGTTTTGGCCGGCTTGAAGTCGACCTGGGCGCGCGCCAGGCGCGGCTCGACGGTGCCGCGTGTGACCTGACCAGCCACCAGTTTGAGCTGCTCACCGTGCTGGCCCGCAGCCCCGGGCGTGTGCTCACACGCGACCAGATCATGGACTCGCTCAAGGGCCACCCGCTGGAAGCCTTTGACCGCAGCATCGACGTGCACATCTCGCGCATTCGCGCCCTCATTGAAGACGACGCCAAGGCGCCCAAGCGGGTGCTCACCGTGCGCGGCGCGGGCTACGTTTTTGCCAAGAAACAAGATGCCGACTGACCAGGCCGCCGTGGCCGGCCGACTTGGCTGCAGGCCACGGCGGCGGCGCTGAAGACCCCCATGCGTTCTCTTTACCTGCGCATCTACCTCACGGTGGTGGCTGCGCTGGCGCTGTTTGCGCTGGTGTCGGGCTGGGCCGTGCAGCGCCACATGGAAGACCAGCGCGTGCGTGCCGAAGGTGCGGTGCGCGAGCGTGTAGAGGCCTGGGGCGAACTGCTGCAGCGATCACTGCCGCCGCCCGAAGCGCTGGCCGGCGACCAGGAAGCGGCTCTGCGAGAGTGGTCACAACGCCTGCGCCTGCCCATGGCGCTGGACGACGCGGCCGGGCATCGCATTGCCACATCCGACTCTTTTGTGCGGCGTGACCTGGACGTGCCGGGTGCCGAGTCGCGCCTGCGGCCCATACGCT
>CAZUKT010000007.1:26369-26904 GCA_964620975.1 uncultured Rubrivivax sp.
CACGCTGTGGGTGCCGCGCATGAATTCGCCGCGCCCGCCGCCGGGTGCGCGCAATGCGCCGCCCGACATGCGCCCACCCTGGCTGGGCCCAAGAAGCTGGCCCGACGGCGTGGGTCTGGCGGCGCTGCTGGTGGTGCTTTTTGTGGCCGTGGCCGGTGGCGCGTGGCCGGTGGTGCGGCGGCTGACACGGAGGCTGGAGTCGCTGAAACAAGGTGTTGAAGCCTTTGGTGCCGGCGCCTTGCACCAGCGTGTGCCCGAAGACGGGCAAGACGAAGTGGCCGCCGTGGGCGCCAGCTTCAACAGTGCGGCCACCCGCATTGAAGCGCTGCTGCGGTCACACCAAAGCCTGCTGGCCAACGCCAGCCACGAACTGCGCTCGCCGCTGGCAAGGCTGAAGATGGCGCTGGCCATGCTGGAAGACGCCGCACCGGCGCAGCGCACCGCGCTGCGCAAGGAGATAGACACCAACATCGCTGACCTGGATGCGTTGGTGGAAGAAGTGCTGCTGGCCGGCCGCCTGGACGCCGCCGCTGCC
>CAZUKT010000008.1:0-2613 GCA_964620975.1 uncultured Rubrivivax sp.
GTGGGACGTGCAAGGCCGCCGCTTCATCGACTTTGCCGGCGGCATCGCCGTCATGAACGTGGGCCACGGCCACCCCAAGGTCAAGGCTGCCATCGCGGCGCAGCTCGAGCGATTCACCCACACCTGCTACCAGGTCGTGCCGTATGAAAGTTATGTGGCGCTGGCCGAGAAGATCAACCAGCTCACACCGGGCAGCCACGCCAAGAAGACGGCCTTCTTTTCCACCGGCGCCGAAGCGGTAGAAAACGCCATCAAGATCGCCAGGTCCTACACCAAGCGCTCGGGTGTCATTGCCTTTGGCGGCGCCTTCCACGGCCGCAGCATGTTTGCCGTGGCGCTGACCGGCAAGGTCATGCCCTACAAGGCCGGTTTTGGCCCCTTCCCGCCCGAGATCTACCACGCGCCCTTCCCCTGCCACTGCGCCAGCCTGGCCGAGGTGAAGAAGGCGGTGCAACACATCTTCAAGGCCGACATCGAAGCCAGCCGCGTCGCCGCCATCATCTTTGAGCCCGTGCAAGGTGAAGGTGGCTTCAACGTGATCCAGGGCGAGGCCGTGTTGTGGCTGCGTGATCTGTGCAACGAACACGGCATCGTGCTCATTGCCGACGAAGTGCAGACCGGCTTTGGCCGCACCGGAAAGCTGTATGCCATGGAGCACTTTGCTGTGCTGCCCGACATCATCATCAGCGCCAAGAGCCTGGCTGCGGGCATGCCGCTGTCAGCCGTGACAGGCCGCGCCGAGATCATGGACGCACCCGCGCCCGGCGGCCTGGGCGGCACCTACGCCGGCAACCCGCTGGCCATTGCCGCTGCGCACGCGGTGATCGAGGTGATGCAGGGTGAAGATCTGCCCCGGCGCGGCGCGGCCCTGGGTGAGCAGCTCAAGGCCATGCTCAACGCGATGCGGCCCCAGGTGCCCCACATCGCCGACGTGCGTGGCCTGGGCGCCATGGTGGCGGTGGAATTCAACCAGCCCGGCACCGACGCGCCCGACGCCGACTTCACCAAGCGCGTGCAGGCCGCCGCTCTGGCGGGTGGCTTGATCCTGCTGAGCTGCGGCGTCAACGCCAACGTGCTGCGGTTTCTGTTTCCGTTGACCGTGAGCCAGGCGGTGTTTGACGAAGCGCTGGCCGTGTTGCGCCAGGCCCTGGCCACGGCCTGACGGTGCCTGTGGCCGCAGACCCCATCAACGAGCTCCAGCAACGCCTGCAAGGTGCAGGCGTGCACACGCTGCTGGTGCAGTTCACCGACGTGCACGGCGTGGCCAAGGGCAAGCTGGTGCCGCTGGCGCACCTGAACGACGTGCTGCACACCGGCGCTGGCTTTGCCGGGCCATCGATCTGGGGCACGGGCTTGCCGCGCACGGGGCCGCGCTCCGAGTACTACGCACGCGGCGACGCCAGCACCGTGATGCCCCTGCCCTGGCTGCCCGGCGTGGCGCGCGTCGTGGGTGATGGTTTCGTCGACGGCAGGCCGTTTGACGCCTGCCCGCGCCAGGTGCTGCACCGCGCGCTGGCGCGTCTGGCTGAGCGCGGCTGGCAGCTGCGCACCGGCATCGAGCCCGAGTTTTTCCTGCTCAAGCGTGATGCACAAGGCCAGTGGCAACCGGCCGATGGTGACGACCGCCTGGACAAGCCGTCGTATGACCTGAAGTCGCTGCCGCGCCAGATGGGTTTCTTGCATGCGCTGCAGCAAACGCTCACGGCCTGCGGCATGGACGTGCTGCAGCTCGACCACGAAGACGCCCACGGGCAGTACGAAGTGAACTTTGCCTATGGCGACGCATTGCTCAGCGCCGACCGCGTGATGCTGTTCAAGCTGGCCGCGCACGCGCTGGCCGAAGCACGTGGCATGGTGTTTTCAATGATGCCCAAGCCCTTTGCCAACCAGCCGGGCAGCGGGCTGCACTTTCATGTGTCGCTGTGGCAGGGTGAGCGCTGTGTTTTCGAACCTGGCGCCGGCACCGACGGCGGCCACGACCTGAGCCTGCTGGGCCGCCAGTTTGTGGCCGGTGTGCTGGCCCATGCGCCGGCGCTGTGCGCGCTGGCCGCGCCCACCGTCAACTCCTACAAACGGCTCACGGTGGGTGAATCGCTCAGCGGCACCACCTGGGCGCCGGCCTACGTGGCGCACGGCCCCAACAACCGCACGGCGCTGGTGCGCACCCTGCCCGGCCGCTTTGAATGGCGTGTGCCCGACGCCAGCGCCAACCCCTATCTGGCCACGGCCGCACTCATCGCTGCGGGCCTGGACGGCATAGACCGCGCGCTCGACCCCGGCCCTGCCTGCACCGCCGACCTCTTTAGCTGGCCGCTGGCACAACTGCGTGAACAAGGCATCGGCTTGCTGCCGCAGTCGCTGAACGAAGCGCTGGACGCCTTGCAGGCCGACGCTGTGGTGTGTGGCGCATTGGGCAGTACGCTGACAGCCGAATTCCTGCGCATCAAACGCATCGAGTGGACCGAGTTCGCGCGCCATGTCAGCGGCTGGGAACTGGACCGTTACGCGGCCACGTTCTAGCCCCTGTCTCGACGCAGCCCAATGCCGCACCGCGCGCCCCCGCCATGGGCTTACTTGTGTCTGGCCGCCAGCATGGCGCTGGTGGGCAGCTAT
>CAZUKT010000008.1:2623-26840 GCA_964620975.1 uncultured Rubrivivax sp.
CAAGCTGCTGGTGGCGGTGTTCCCGGTGCTTTTGTTGGCCTGGCTGCGCTTTGGCATCGCCGCCGTGGCCATGCTGCACTGGGTGCGGCGTTTGCCGGGCGAAAAGCCGCTGTCGGCACATGACCGCAAGTTGCTGTTCTGGGAGAGTTTCCTCGGCAACTTTCTCTTCAGCATCTGCATGCTCTACGGCGTGCAGCTCACCTCGGCGCTGGCCGCGGGTGTCACCATGGCGGCCATCCCGGCGGCCGTGGCGCTGCTGTCGCGGGTGTTTCTGGGTGAACACATCCGGCCACGGGTGCTGCTGGCCATCGCCTGCGCGGCCGTGGGCATTGCGGTGCTGGCGCTGGCGCGTGGCGGCGCTGCGGCCGGCGCCGAGGCATCTACCGGCCCGTCGCCGCTGGGTTATGCGCTGCTGCTGGCGGCCGTGCTGTGCGAGGCGTCTTACGTGGTCATCGGCAAGCGCCTCACGGGCAACGTGTCGCCGCGACGCATCAGCGCGCTCATCAACCTGTGGGGGCTGGTGCTGGTCACCCCCTTTGGGCTGTGGCAGGCCTGGTCGTTTGACTTTGGCGCCGTCAGCGCCGGCACCTGGACATTGCTGCTCTTTTACGCCATTGCCGCCAGCATGGTGACCGTGTGGCTGTGGATGCAGGGCCTGCGGCATGTGCCGTCGTCACGCGCGGGCGTCTTCACGGTGATGCTGCCCGTGAGCGCGGCCCTGGTGGGCGTGCTGGTGCTGGGCGAAGCTTTTGGCGCCGCCCATGTGGCGGCCTTTGCGCTGGCCATGGCAGGCCTGCTGCTGGCCACCTGGCCCGAGCGCACACGCGGTTGAACCCGCTTTGGCGTTGCAGCCCGCTTGACGCGGCAGCGGGCCATGGCGCCAGACCTTGACCGGCGACAGACTTGACGCACAAGCCTGCGTCCACGCGCATGACAACCCTCACCGCTGCGCCTTAACATGCCGGCGCCCCTGAACGCGGCCCACAAGGCTGCCGAGTTGGAGACCCCGAACATGTTGCCCACCCCGCAACCGCTTCGTCTGCACGTGCCCGAGCCCACCGGCCGCCCCGGCCAAGCCACAGACTTTGCCTACCTGCACCTGTCGCCCGCCGGCGAGGTGCGGCGCCCGCCCGTAGACGCCCTGCCCTCCAGTACCGCCGACCTGGCCTTCACGCTGGTGCGGGTGCTGGCCGATGACGGCCAGGCCCTGGGCCCGTGGGCGCCGCCACACGACGCCGCCCTGCTGCGGCGCGGCCTGCGGGCAATGATGAAGACCCGCGCCTTTGACGCCAAGATGTTCATCGCCCAGCGGCAGAAGAAGATGTCGTTTTACATGCAGTGCCTGGGCGAAGAAGCCATTGCCGTGGCGCACGCGCTGGCGCTGGCGCCGGGTGACATGTGCTTCCCCACCTACCGCCAGCAAGGCCTGCTGATCGTGCGCGACGACATCCCGCTGGCCGAGCTGATCTGCCAGCTCATGAGCAACGAGCGTGACCCCATGAAAGGCCGCCAGTTGCCGGTGATGTATTCCTACAAACGCGCCGGCTTCTTTTCCATCAGCGGCAACCTGGCCACGCAATACATCCAGGCCGTGGGCTGGGCCATGGCGTCGGCCATTCAGGGCGACACGCGCATTGCATCGGCCTGGATAGGCGACGGCGCCACCGCCGAAAGCGACTTCCACACCGCGCTCACATTTGCCCACGTCTACCGTGCGCCGGTGGTGCTGAACGTGGTCAACAACCAGTGGGCCATCTCCACCTTCCAGGCCATTGCGGGTGGTGAACACACCACCTTTGCGGCGCGGGGTGTAGGCAGCGGCATTGCCGCGCTGCGTGTGGACGGCAATGACTTCTTGGCCGTGCTGGCCGCGTCGCGCTGGGCAGCAGAACGTGCGCGCAGCAACCTCGGGCCCACCTTGATTGAATGGCTCACCTACCGCGCCGGCGCGCACAGCACCAGCGACGACCCGGCACGCTACCGCCCTGCCGACGACGCGGCGCACTTTCCGCTGGGCGACCCCATCTTGCGGCTCAAGCAGCACTTGCTGCGCACCGGTGACTGGTCAGACGACGAGCACGCTGCCGTGCAAGCGCAGGTAGAAGCTGAAGTGGCGGCCGCCACCAAAGAAGCTGAACGATCGGGTGGCGCGCTCATCGACGGCCACACGCCGCCGCTGGAGACCATGTTTGAAGGTGTCTACAAGGACATGCCACAGCACTTGGTGGAACAAATGCGCCAGGCGCGCCAGGGGGCCTGAACATGGCACGCATGACCATGATTCAAGCCCTGCGTTCGGCCATGGACGTGATGCTGGCACGTGACCCCAAGGTGGTGGTCTACGGCCAGGACGTGGGCTACTTTGGTGGTGTCTTTCGCTGCACCGAAGGCCTGCAGGCCAAGTACGGCAAGTCACGTGTGTTTGATGCACCCATCTCCGAAGGTGGCATCGTGGGCACCGCCATCGGCATGGCCGCCTACGGCCTGCGGCCGGTGGTGGAGGTGCAATTTGCCGACTACTTTTATCCCGCGTCAGACCAGATCGTGTCCGAGGCCGCGCGCCTGCGTTACCGCTCGGCGGGTGACTTCACGGCGCCGCTGACCATCCGCATGCCCTGCGGTGGTGGCATCTACGGCGGGCAGACCCACAGCCAGAGCCCCGAGGCGCTGTTCACCCACGTCTGCGGCCTGCGCACGGTGATGCCCAGCAACCCGTATGACGCCAAGGGCCTGCTGATTTCGGCCATTGAAAACGACGACCCCGTCATCTTCCTGGAGCCCAAGCGCCTGTACAACGGGCCGTTTGACGGCCACCACGACCAGCCCGTGGTGCCCTGGTCGCAACACCCCATGGGCGACGTGCCCGAAGGCCACTACACGGTGCCGCTGGACACCGCCGCCGTGTTGCGCCCCGGCAGCGCAGTGACGGTGTTGACCTACGGCACCATGGTCTTTGTGTGCGAGGCGGCGGCGCGTGAGGCCGGTGTGGACGCCGAGATCATTGACCTGCGGTCGATCTGGCCGCTGGACCTGGCTGCGATCGTGGCGTCGGTCAAGAAAACCGGCCGCTGCGTCATCGTGCACGAGGCCACCCGCACCAGCGGCTTTGGTGCCGAGCTGGCCGCGCTGGTGCAAGAGCATTGTTTCTACCAGCTTGAAGCGCCCATCGAGCGTGTCACCGGCTGGGACACGCCCTACCCGCACGCCCTGGAATGGGCTTACTTTCCTGGCCCGGCGCGGGTGGTGGCAGCGCTGCAACGCGCCCTGGAGAACTGAAATGGAACGACCCCAAGCTCACTTCGTTCGCTGCCCCCGGGGGGCGCTCAATACCTTCGCAACGGCCGGGCGGTATTGATATGGCTGTGCACGTGATCAAGGTGCCCGACGTGGGCGAAGGCATTGCCGAAGTCGAACTCGTGGTCTGGCATGTGCAGGCCGGCGACACGGTAAAAGAAGACCAAGCCCTGGCCGACGTGATGACCGACAAGGCCAGCGTCGAGATCCCGTCGCCCGTGGCCGGCCGTGTGCTGGCGCTCGGTGGCCAGGTGGGCGAAATGATGGCCGTGGGGGCGGCGCTGATCCGCATCGAAACCGCTGCAGCCGAAGGCGCAGCCGGCGCATCGCGGGCCACTTCTGCGCCGGCAGCGGCCCCGCCTGTGGCGGCCGCAGCCCCAGAGCGGCCAGCACGCGTGCCGGCGGTGCCGCAGCCAGCGCCTGGGCACGCCACACGCCCTGCCGCAGTGCCGGCCGCCGCAGGCCGCGCCATTGCCTCACCCGCGCTGCGCCGCCGCGCATGGCAGCTGGGGGTGGACCTGAACGCAGTCACCGCCACCGGCACCGCTGGCCGCACCACGCAGGCCGATCTGGACACGTTTGTCGCGACCCACGGCATGCCGGCGTCGGCGCTGACTGCGCCACCCGCACAAGATCGCCGCGCTGAACACCTGGGCCCGCGCCAGGCCGAACGCCATGACGAAGAAGTCATCCCTGTCATCGGCCTGCGCCGCCGCATTGCCCTGCAGATGCAGGAGTCCAAGCGCCGCATTCCGCATTTCAGCTACGTGGAAGAGATAGACGTCACTGAACTTGAGGCCACGCGCGCCGCGCTCAACACCCAGTGGGCGGCCGAACGCGGCAAGCTCACGCTGCTGCCCTTGCTGATGCGTGCCGTGGTGCTGGCGCTGCGTGAGTTTGGCCAGATCAATGCACGCTTTGACGACGAAAAAGGCCTCATCACGCGATTTGGCGCGGTGCACATCGGCGTGGCCACCGACACCCGGCACGGCCTGCTGGTGCCCGTGGTGCGCCACTGCGAAGCACGCAGTGTGTGGGACACGGCCGCCGAAATGGCGCGCCTGGCCGAAGCCGCGCGCGCGGGCCGCGCCACACGCGCAGAGCTCAGCGGCTCCACCATCACCATCAGCAGCCTGGGGGCGCTGGGTGGCATCGTCTCCACGCCGGTCATCAACCGGCCCGAAGTGGCCATCGTCGGTGTGAACCGCATCGTGCAGCGGCCCATGCTGCGGGCTGGCGCGGTGGTGGCGAGGCAGATGATGAACTTGTCGTCGTCATTCGACCACCGCGTGGTGGACGGCATCGATGCGGCAAGGTTCATCCAGGCCGTGCGCACCCTGCTGGAGACACCCGCATTGCTGTTTGCCGACGCCGCTTGATTCAGCCGCCGGCCGTGCCGTCGCAGCGCTCAGGCGCATGCCACGCAGAACGCCGCCGCTAACGGCAGCCTAACGGCACCACTCCTAGCATGCCCGCACCGCGCCCCGGTTCGGGCACCACCTCAGGAGTCTGCCAAGTGAATCCCATCCCCAAGCTCACCGGCCGCGCCCTCGCTTGCGGGCTAGCCGCCGCCAGCCTGCTGGCCGCCCATGGCGCCGCGTTGGCCCAGGAGACCTATGCCCTAACGACTCTCAGGGCGAGCTCGATTCAGGTCGCCAACCCGGCAGGCCAATGGGGCCTGACAAGAGGGGGTTATCTCGACCAATCCAGCGCACTGAACCCGGTGGTTTCGTCGGCCCTCATTGAAAGCTACGGCTACGGTTCGGCCGACGGCGGCTATGCCAATGCCTCGGCCCTGGCCTGGGCCGAAGCGGGCGCTGTGGGTGCTACAGCCATGGTGGAAGTCCAGGCTCGCGCCCAGCTCAACGGCTACTCCGGTGGCGACGCATCGGCCGAGGCCAAGGCCTACTTCGAAGACATGGTCACCTTCACGGCGCCGAGCCAGGCACCGGGAACGCTGCTCAAGGTCACCGGTGAGCTGCGCCTCACCGGCACCGCGTTCAATGATCGCTCATCGCTCATGATCTGGGGCACCGGCACGGGGCTGAACCTGCAGCAGCCCAACAACGTCTGGAAGTTGGTGTGCGGTACCGGCGCCTGCATCTATACCGACCCCCACTCGAACCGCAGCGACTGGGTGGCCGGAACACCCCTCACCGTCCCGTATCAGTTTTACGTGACCAACGGCCAGGCCGCATCGGTGGGCTATTCGATGGACATCTCGGTCGGCGCCTCGGTGAGCTACGACCCGTGCATTGCCGACGGCGGCATTTGCGTCGGCGCGCAATTCGACGACAAGCGAGGCGGCGCTGACTTCAGCCACACGCTGGCCTGGGGCGGCGCCACGGTAACCACGGAATATGGCGCCGATGTGGGCGCGTTCACCGCCATCGGCCGCAGCGGCTTTGACTACTCGCAGCCCTATGCGCCCGTGCCGGAACCTGCCGCTTGGGCCTTGATGCTGGCCGGCTTGACGGTTGTGCTGCGCCGCAGTTCACGCGGCGCCCACACGGGCGCAGCAGCCGCAGGCTGACCGCGCACCGCTCGGCGCCGGGCGGAAGAAACGGCAGCTGTCACCCCCGAACCGGCAAGGCCACCGGTGCCGATTTGCCGTAACTCTGAAAGCGCAACAACACCTGCGCCATCTCGTCCGCAGACAACACCGCCGGCTCACCCACGGCCAGCGCCTTGAGGTAGACCTCGCACAGCGATTCGATCTCTTGCCCCACCTTCATGGCCTTGGCCAGCGTGGCGCCGGCCGCCACCAGGCCGTGGTTGGCCATCAGGCAGGCGTCACGGTCCTTCATGGCCAAGGCCACGGCCTGGCTCAACGCCTCGGTGCCGAACAAGTGGTAAGGCGTGATGGGCACGCTGTCTCCACCGGCCACCGCCACCATGTAGTGAAAGGCCGGCAGCGGCCGGCGCAAGCAAGCCAGCGCGGCCGCGTGGGTGGAATGGGAGTGCAGCACCGCGTTCAGGCCCGGCCGCGCCAGGTAGATGGCCTGGTGAAAGTGCCACTCACTGGACGGCTGCCAGGTGCCACGCTGCGTGCCGTCCCAGCCCAGCCACACCAGGTCTTGTGGCCCAAGTTCATCGGCGCCCATGCCCGTGGGCGTGATGAGCATGCCGTCGCCAAAACGCAGGCTCAGGTTGCCAGTGCTGCCGCGGTTCATGCCCAGTGAATCAAGCCGGCGCACGGCAAACACTGCCGCGTCGCGTTGCGTAATCTCCAGCGGGGTCATGCTCGGCCCTCCATCAGTTGGCGCAAGGCAGCTTCTTGCGCCGGCACGATGCCGTGTTCAGTGATCAGGCCCGAGAGCAGCCGCGCGGGCGTGACGTCAAAGCCCGGGTTGCCGGCGGCAGAGCCATCGGGGGTGAGCTGCACTTCAACCACGTCGCCGCTGGCCGTGCGGCCGCTGATGTGCGTCAGCTCGCGGCCGCTGCGTTCTTCGATCGGGATGTCGCGCACACCGTCGGCCAGGCTCAAGTCCAGCGTGCTGGTGGGCATGGCCACGTAAAACGGCACCTGGTTGTCGTGCGCCGCCAGTGCCTTGAGGTAGGTGCCTATCTTGTTGCAGGCGTCGCCGTTGGCGGCCACGCGGTCGCAGCCCACGATGCAAAGGTCCACCCTGCCGTGTTGCATCAGGTGGCCACCGGCGTTGTCGGCAATCACCGTGTGCGGCACCCCGGCCTGGCCCAGTTCCCACGCCGTCAGGCTGGCACCCTGGTTGCGTGGCCGCGTTTCGTCCACCCATACATGCACATCCACACCGGCCGCATGGGCCTGGTAGATGGGTGACGTGGCCGTGCCCCAATCCACCGTGGCCAGCCAGCCGGCGTTGCAGTGGGTAAGCACGTTGACCTTGCCTTTGGCAGCGGCCACCGCCTGCAGCAGCGGCAGGCCGTGTTGGCCTATGGCTTGGTTCACGCGCACGTCTTCTTCGGCCATGGCGTCGGCCGCGTCCCACGCCACCTGCGCGCGCTGCGCGGGTGGCACCGCCAGCACAAGTGCCAGCATGCGCTGCAAGGCCCAGGCCAGGTTCACCGCCGTGGGCCGCGACTGCCGCAGCAAAGCGGCCGTGTTGTGCAAGGCCGCGTCAGAGGCATCCTTGCCCGCCTGCAAGGCCACGCCGTAAGCCGCCACCGCGCCGATGAGCGGCGCACCGCGTACCCACATCTCGCGAATGGCCACAAACACATCACGCGCCGACACCAGCGGCCGCATCAGCAACTGGTGCGGCAGCACACGCTGGTCTATCACCTCCACCGCCAAACGCCCGGGCAGCGCACGCACCGGGCGCAGGCTCTGGCCGTTGACGATCATGGCGCGCCCAGCACACGCGCGGCAATGGCACGCAGCCGCTGCACCATGGCCGGGTCACGCGCTTCGGGCGAGGTAATCAACGCATAGGCCAGCGCATGGCGGCAGGCGCAAGTGCTGGCATGCGGATCGGCGGTGATGCTGCCGGCCAGCCCCGCCACCAGCGTGCGTGCCGCCTGCGCGTTGGACAGCAGCACCTTGATCACGGCGTCCACCGTCACCGCGTCATGCCCCGGGTGCCAGCAGTCAAAGTCAGTGACCATGCCCACGCTGGCGTAACAAAGCTCGGCCTCTCGCGCCAGCTTGGCCTCGGGCATATTGGTCATGCCGATGACGCTGCAGTTCCAGCTGCGGTACAGCGCCGATTCGGCCTTGGTGCCGAATTGCGGGCCTTCAATGGCCAGGTAGGTGCCACCGTTCACATGCGGCACCTCTTGGTGCATCAAAGCGCCCAACACATGTCGGCCCAGGCGGCTGCACACCGGGTCGGCCATGGACACGTGTGCCACCAGGCCGGTGCCAAAGAAGCTGCTGGCACGGGCCACCGTGCGGTCAATGAACTGGTCGACCACCACAAAGGTGCCGGGCGGCAAGTCAGCCCGCAGCCCGCCCACGGCGCTGAGCGACAGCACATCGGTGGCGCCCAGTATCTTCAGCGCCGCAATGTTGGCGCGGTAGTTCACCTCTGAAGGTGGAATGCGGTGGCCGCGCCCGTGGCGCGGCAAAAAGGCCAACTCGGCCACCACATCCCCCTGCACCAGCCGGCCGCGAAAGATCTGGTCTGACGGCTCGCCCCAGGGCGTGTCCACGCTCACCCAGCGGGTGTCGGTCAGGCCAGGCAGGTCATACAGGCCACTGCCACCGATGATGGCCAACAGGGGTGAAGTCACGTCTTGCTTCCTTTGTCGTTGCAGATGCGTTGCGGCGCCATGGCGGCCACGGCAGATTCAATCAGTTGCTGCAGCACGGCCGCGTCCACGTCGGCCAGGCGCTTGATGTACAGGCACACCTTGCCGGTCTTGTGTTTGCCCAGGCGTTGCAGCAGGCCGGCGTGGCCGTCGTGGCCCTGCATCAGGTACACCGTGATGTCATTCTTGCGCGGCGAAAAGGCCACCACCGGCCAGTCGCCGGTGCGGCCGTCGGCATACACCATGCGGTAGGCGCCAAAACCGACGATGGCCGCGCCCCACATCTGCGCCTCTTCGCCCGTGGCGGCCGCCATCAGGTGCCGCAGCACCTGGCAATCGGCACGCCGCGTCTCGGTGTCCACGGTGGCTATGAAATCGGCCACGCTGGCCCCGGTGGGCACGGTCTTGGGGGTGGATGAAGTCACTGGTTTGCCTATTGCGCTGGGTAAGCTGGGTGCGCTGGGTGCGCTGGGTGCTGGGGGATGAGCGTTCTGGCGTGGCTTGGCACACTCATGCGCTTGGCTCGTGCATTCTTTGTAAGGCAAGTGGCCCGGCCCACGGCACTGCGGTGGGCATTGGCGCGGTGCCCAAGCCCTGTTGCGCCAGGGCCGACACCGACGCTGGTGTCTGCGCCTTCAGCAAGTGGTTGGACCACACCTGGCGCCAGCGCCTGGCACCGGGGCGGGCGTTGTGCAGACCCAGCATGTGGCGCGCCACAAAGGCCCAGGGTGTGCCTTGCGCGGACACCTGGTCCATATAGGCCACCATGCACGCTTCCAGCGCAGCGCGGTCCAGTGCCTGCGGCGCAGCGCCAAAAAAACATTCATCCCAGCCGGCCAGAGCCCAGGGCTCGTGGTATGCGTGGCGGCCCACCATCACGCCGTCCACTTGGGCCAGATGCGAGGCAATCTGCGCGTCAACGTCGGCCCCGCCCACGCCGCCGTTCAGAACGATGGTGAGCTGCGGAAAATCGGCCTTGAGCCGGTACACCTGCTCGTAGCGCAGGGGCGGCACTTCGCGGTTTTCTTTGGGCGACAGGCCCTGCAGCCAGGCGTTGCGGGCGTGCACGATGAAGACTTGGCAGCCACCCCGATCAGCCAGCGTGCCGACAAAGTCGCGCACGAAACCATAGCTCTCGGTGCGGTCAATGCCGATGCGGTGTTTCACGGTCACCGGCAGCGTGCAAGCATCACGCATGGCGGCCACGCAGTCGGCCACCAGCAGCGGCTCGGCCATCAGGCAGGCGCCAAAGGCACCCCGCTGCACACGTTCACTCGGGCAACCGCAATTGAGGTTGACTTCGTCGTAACCCCACTGCTGCGCCAGCCGTGCGCACTGCGCCAGGTCGGCCGGCTCGCTGCCACCCAACTGCAGCGCCACGGGGTGCTCTTCGGCATTGAAGTCCAGGTGGCGCGGCACGCTACCGTGCAGCAGCGCCCCGGTGGTCACCATCTCGGTGTACAGGCGTGTGTGGCGGCTGAGCTGGCGGTGGAAGAAGCGGCAATGCCGATCCGTCCAGTCCATCATCGGCGCCACACACAAGCGCCACGGGTTAAGTGGTTGATTTGACGGCACTGATTTCTTCGTTGTCGGTCCGCACCTTGGTGCGGCGGACGAGGCAGAGGCGCTCCCGGCGGCGAACCGATTCAGGTATGTTAATCAATGAGTTTCGAGTGACGCCCACGCATCGGCTCGGCCGGCATGCGCCGACTGCGCGTGGGTGTCAAAGAGGCACTGCGAAAGCGTCCATCAGTCCCCTGCACATTCAAACCCATCCCCGGATCCAGTCGCTGCCCAAGACCCAGACCATCAACAACAAGCCGATCGTGGCCACCAATGCCAGCCCCGAAAACAGCAGGCCCAAGATCATTGCGAGCCCATCGCGGAACACCAACCCCAGCCCGATGAACACCAATGCCACGGCAGGCAGCACGTTGCCGAATGGAATCGGCATCACGATGATGGCGGCCATCAGGCCCACGGTGAGCGCCGTCGCCGACCGTTGGCCGGAACTGGCCAGATGGCTCAGCCGGGCTCTGGCATGGCGCCCGGCCAAGGCGTAGGCAGAGGCCAAGCCGATCAGCACCCGCTGCGCCCAGTGGCGCGGCAGTTCAAGCTCGGCCACCCGTGGTGGCAGGCACGGCGTGCAGTGACCCCGCCACATGGCCACAGCCAGCGCCGCCATGCCCAGCCCCAGCACCGTGCCCACGCCGGGCACCGGCAGCAAGCAGGGCATGGCCAGCAGCAGCAGCAAAGTCCCGTGGGCTTCGGGCCCGTGGGCTTGAGCCATCGCCCGCATCGACACCCGCTCGTCCCGGATGGCAGCGGCTGCGTCGCGCAGCCGCTGCACGATCGGCGGCGTCATGTGGGCTGGGCGGCCGTGGGATGCCCGCGGGTCTTCCACAGCGACACCAGGACACCACCTGCGATCAGGCCGAAGGTCACGCTGAGCGAGATCACCGCCGGGATCTTGCCGATGATGCCCACCAGGAAGATCTTGCTGCCGATGAACACCAGCACCAGGGCCAGGGCGTACTTCAGGTACTTGAAGCGGTGGATCATCGCCGCCAGCGCGAAGTACAGCGCCCGCAGGCCCAGGATGGCGAAAATGTTGCTCGTGTAGACGATGAAGGGGTCGGTGGTGATGGCAAAGATGGCCGGCACCGAGTCGACCGCGAAGATCAGGTCGACGAATTCCACCAGCACCAGGGCCAGGAACAAGGGCGTCGCAAAGCCTTCCAGCTTGCCCGTCTTGGGGTCGGTTTCGCGCACCCAGAAGGCATTGCCGCGCAGGCCCTCCGTCACGCGCATGTGGCGCTTCAGGAACTTCAGCAGCGGGTTGTTCGCGATGTCGGGCATGTGGTCGGCAATGATCCACATCTTGATGCCGGTGAAGATCAGGAAGGCGCCGAACAGGTACAGCACCCAGCTGAACTGGCTCACCAGCGTCGCACCCAGGCCAATCATGAGCGCGCGCAGCACGATCACGCCCAGGATGCCCCAGAACAGCACCCGGTGCTGGTACTGGCGGGGAATGGCGAAGAAACCGAAGATCAGCGCGATGACGAACACGTTGTCCATCGACAGCGACTTCTCGATCATGAAGCCGGTGTAGTAGTCCATGCCGCTTTGCGCGCCCAGGAACCACCACACCCAGGCCCCGAAGAGCAGTGCCACGCTGATGTAGCCGGCTGACAGCAGCAGACTCTCTCGCACGCCGATTTCCTTGTCGTCCTTGTGCAGGACGCCCAGGTCGAAAGCCAGCAGCGCGACGACGATGCCGACGAAGGTGAGCCAGACCCAGGTGGGCTTGCCCAAGAAGTCGGCGGTGAGCAGGGGAAGCAGGAAGTCCATGTGTTCTTTTCAGGTTCAGAGGATCGCCGCAACAGCCGTACCCGCGCCCAGCAGGCCGCTGAAGACACCGAGCAGCACGACATCGCGCTTTTCATTGCCCAAGCGCCAGGCGTGGAAGGTGACACCGACCAGACAGACGGTCAGGACGGCGCCGACAAGCGTGAGGATGTCCATGGTGGTTTTGGTGAAGGGGTGACGAAGGGTTCTTTAGCAGTGATGAGAAGCTCGGTGCAATCAGCCGGCCGCCAGCGACGAGCCGGCGTTTGGGCCGGCTCCGTGGTGCCCTTGGCGGCGCAGGAGCGCGATGAGCACGTGCAGCCCGGCACCCAGCAGCAGGATCAGCACACTGCCGATGCCCCAGATCACCCAGGTCGCCGCCGTCAAAGCACCCGCCAGTGCAGGTGCTGCCTGCAGCATTCCTTCGATGAAGGGCGCAAGGCTTGCCATCATTTGACCCGCCCACTGCGCCACCTCCGGCGGCACCCAGGATGCCAGCCAGCCAGGCAGGGCCATGGTGCTGGCGCCCGACGCAGCCCCGGAGAGCGCGCCGGCGTTCGAGACCGTCCAGACAGCAACTGCATGCAGCGCCCAGGCACCCACGGACCACAACGTCAGCAGAGCGACAACAAAGAACCAACTGAGGGCGTAAAGCATGATCGGACCTTCTCTGGCGTTTGAATGACCCGAAGTGTGGGGATCTTTGCGCTTCGAACAAACCAGATAGACGCGCACTTACACTTCGGTTTTCCCGCACCGGAGGACCCATGCTGAACTACCGTCATCTGCACTACTTCTGGGTCGTTACCAAGGAAGGCGGGTTTGCGCGCGCTGCCGAACGGCTGGACATGGCGGTGCAGACCATCAGCGCGCAGGTGCGCGAGTTGGAAAAATCACTGGGCCACCAGTTGCTCAAACCTTCTGGCCGAGGCGTGGCCCTCACCGAGGCAGGCCAAGCCGCCTTCGCGCGCGCCGAAGAGATCTTTCAGCTGGGTCAGGGCATCCCTGACGAGGTGCGCGAAGCAGCCAGCGGCAAGGTGGCCCGCCTGGCGGTCGGGCTCTCTGACGGCATCTCCAAGCTCGCCGCCCATGCGCTGTTGGAGCCGGTGTTGAACACCCCCCACCTGCGGCTGGTCTGCCACGAGGGCGAGTTCGAGCAGCTGCTCAGCGAACTGGCGCTGCACCACCTCGACCTGGTGCTGGCCGGCCAGGCGGCGCCGCGCAACCCGAACCTGCGCCTCACCAGCGAGCGGCTCGTCGATGCGCCTGTCGAGTGGTACGGGCCGGCGCGGCTGGTCGGCAAGACCGAACGCGACCGCTTTCCGCAAAGCCTGAACGATTTGCCCGTGCTGCTGCCCACCGGGCACTCGGCCCTGCGCCCGACGCTGGAGCACTGGTTCGAGACGCAGGGTTTGCGGCCGCGCATCGTCGGCGAGTTCGAAGACAGCGCGCTGCTGGCGGTGTTTTCGGCACGCGGTCTTGGCGTGTTCCCGGTCAGCCGGCTCGGCGCGGACGACGTTGGCCTGATGCGCGGGCTTCGCTTGCTGGGCAGCAGTGATGGTGTGAAGGAGGAAATCCACGCCATCCGCTCGCGCCGCGGACAGCACCACCCCTTGGTGACGCAGGTGGTGGCTGCGGCTCGGCGTTGATCCCTATTTGATCGACGCCGATCAGGCCGCGAGCCGATGGTCCACCTTCGCGGCACCCGGCGCCTCGGCATCGACGAGCTTCCAATGGTGCCGCGCAGCCTCCAGCACCAAAGTTTCCCCGTCGGCCAGATGGCCATCGGCCCGCGCCGCGGCCAGCGACAGACGCAGCACGGTCCTGTGCAGCGCCGGATCCGAGATCTCGGCCATCAATGAAGCCAAGGCGGTGTCGTCGACGTTGCCCATGATCGAACCCGTCTCGTACCCACCCGCCAGCAGTTCCTCGCACAAGGTGTGAAGGATGTGCGGCAGGAGATGCGGCTCCAGCCCGAGTTCGCGCTCCGCACCCAACTGCTTGAGGATGTCGAACTCGGAACTGCACACGTGGCCGTCGGAGATGAGCACCAACGCGACGATGCGCGCGGCGGCTTCTGGGCTGTTGCGGGGATAACTGCGCACGATGGATTTCCTCTTCAGTCAGGTGGATAGAGCGATGTCGTTGCATTGAAATGTGCCAGCGGCACGACTTCGGAAGAAGTGGCTCTTTCGAGAACAAAACTCAGGGAAAAGCGAAGCTCTCAAATCCAAACTTGATGGGCGAAGCCCTGACGCAAACGCACGCCCAAGGTCAACCGACAGGGCCCATGACTCGATCCGGCAGCAAGCCGTCGCTGAATCTTCGCGCCAGCACAGCAGGTTCGTTTGCGCTTTGCGCTTCAGCCACAGCGCTTGGCGGCCATCCCGGACATGTCGCACCAAGCCTGGTCAAACATGGGGCATCGCGTTTCTCCCAGCATGGCTTGGCAGGAAAGCCGCAGCGCTGCGGTGGGTACCGACCGCAGCCACTGAGCGCAAGGTTTTGCGGCAGAAGGCTGACCTTGCGTTCAGGTTTATCCGATGTTCATGTCTTCCAAATGCTGATTTTTCGGCATCGTCACCGGCCCCAGAGTTCAGCCGTTCACCCACCCAAGGAGATCCATGATGCAAGTGCTCTTCAAGTCCCGCCACCCCCAAGCCACCGACCTGCGCGATCTGACCGAGCGCCGGGTTCGCTTCGTGCTGCGGCGCCTGGGTTGGCTGGTGCCGCGCGCCGAGGTGCAGATGTCGGACGTGAACGGGCCGCGCGGCGGCATCGACAAACGCTGCCAGGTGGAACTTCGGACCGATGGTGCCGGGTCGGTGGTCGTCGCTGCCGTGGCCGGCGACTGGCGCACCGCACTGGACAACGCGCTGGCACGCGCGGCACGGTTCCTCATGCGCCTGTGGCGCAGGGGCAATGAAGCCCGCCGCGTGCGCCAACGATTCATCGGTCACGAACGCTGAAGCCGAACGAACAAAGGGGCCCAAACCATGAACCCCATGAACTTCATTGCCGCGCAGTTCGCGCAACCTGCCGCCCACACTCCTAGCCCATGACGGTCTGCGCCCTGCATGCCACGCTGGCCAAGACCAGGCAGGTGAAGGCGCTCAGCGCAAGGCGCTTGTTCGTGTGCAAGATCGGGGTCCGCGGCAGGGCGGGTTCGGGGCGGTGGTTCAGCCCGCCTTGGCGGCAGCGCGGGCGGAAACGGAGGCGGGCACAAGCCCGTCAGGGGCACCGGGCGCAATGGGCGGGTGTTCGCGCAGAGACTGCTCGAACGCCATCACCATGCGCCGCATCGGGCCGCGCACCCAGCCGTCGTCCATGGCAGCGTCGGTCTCTTCTTTCGGGTCGCGTTTGATGTTGAACAGTGCGGGTGTCTCCAGGTGGATGGGCCCCTGGTTGGGCTCGCTCTCAAAGATGAAGTGCAGCTTCCAGTGCCGCCACTTGGCGGCCCGCAGCTCGCTCTTGATGTAGAAGAGAAACCCCTCGCGGGCCGACTGCGGCTGGGCACCGGTCCACCAGGCCAGCTGGTTGACGCCGTCGACGGGCCGGTCATCGGGCAACACGCCGCCGGCCGCCGCCACAAGGGTGGTGTAGAGGTCGGTGATGTGGACGATGTCGTCGCTGACGCGGTCGCTGGCCACGTGCCCCGGCCAGCGCACGATCAGCGGCACGCGCAGGCCGCCTTCCATGGCCGTGTGGTAGGTGCCGGTCCAGGGGCCGGCGGTGCCGCGCCAGGGGCGGCGGAACTCGGGGCCGTTGTCGCTTGCAAAGATGAACAGCGTGTCGTCTTCGATGCCGAGTTGCTTCACCGCGTCCAGCAGCTGGCCCACACGGTGGTCCATCTCGATCATCGAATCGGCGAAGTCGCCGACACCGCTGCGGCCCGCAAAGTCGGGGTGCGGCAGCGTTGGGAAGTGCAGGTGCGTGAGCGGCACGTACAGGAAAAACGGCTGCTCGCCAGCAGCGTGCTGGCGCATGAAGTCAATGGAACGCTGCGTCAACTCGTTGTCGATCAGCCGGCGCTTGGCCAGGTCATATTCGGCCACGTTGCGAGCCGGCTGGCCGGCAAAGCCCTCCATCACCTGCGGCACGTCCACCACCGTGGGGTCGAAGCCCGGCGAGCTGGTGAACATCGTCTCGTTGCTGGTGCGCGGAATGCCGTACCACTCGTCAAAGCCACGCTGGTGCGGGTAGCGCCCGTCGCGGTCGCCCAGGTGCCATTTGCCGAACATGCCGGTGGCATAACCGGCGTCTTTCAGCACCTGCGGTAGCGTGCGTTCCCAGGGGTGGATGCCCTGCGGCAGGCCGGCCGGCACCGACTGCAGCGCGCCGGTGCGGATGGGGTGGCGGCCCGTCATCAGCGCCGAGCGTGTGGGCACGCAGTCGCTCTCCACATTGAAGTTCAGACACTTCATGCCTTGCTGGGCCAGCGCGTCGATGCGCGGCGTGGGCGCACCGCGCAGCGCACCGCCGCCATAGCAGCCCAGCTCGCCCCAGCCCAGGTTGTCGGCCAGCACCAGCACGATGTGCGGGCGCTTTCTTGCGCCCTCGTTTGCGCGTTCGTGTGCGCGTTCATGCACGCGTTCGTGCGGGCCTTGGGTTGTCGCCTGCATGCGCATCAGTCCAGCGAAATCTTGCGGTCTTTGACCAGCCGCGCCCAGCGCTCGCGGTCTTGCACCATGCGCTGCTGGAAGGCCTGCGGCGTGGTGGCCACGGTCTCCATCGCCAGGTTCAGCAGTTGCTGCTTCACCGCCGGCTCGGCCAGGCTCTCTTCGACGCTGCGGCGCAGCTGCGCCACAACCTCATCCGGCGTGTCTTCTGCGGCGAACAGCGCCGACCACTGCGGCACGTCGATGTCGCCCGCACCGCTCTCGGCCAGCGTGGGGGTGTCGGGCAACATGGGCGAGCGCTGGCGCGTGCTGACCGCCAGCGCCACCAGCTTGCCCGACTTGATGTGCGGCAGCACCGCCGCCGCGCCCAGCACCGCCACCGTGACCTGGCCTGCGATCACGTCGGTGACGGCTTGGCCGCCACCCTTGTACGGGATGTGCAGCAGGTTGATGCCCAGGTTCTGTGCAAACAGCTCGCCCACCAGATGCTGGATCGACCCTTGGCCCGAGCTGGCATAAGGCACCTGGTCGGGCTTGCTGCGCGCCAAGGCCCGCAGGTCTTGCAGCGTCTTCAGCCCCGAGGACGCTGCCGTGACCACCACGATGGGCTGGTACGACAGCACCGCCACAGGCGTGAACGACTTGCTCAGATCCCAGGGCATGCTCCTGAACAGCGGCAGCAGCGACACGGAGTCCGACGCCACCAGGAAGGTGTGGTGGTCCTTGGGCGCACGCAGCACCGCTTGCACGCCCAGCGCGCCGTTGGCGCCGGGCTTGTTGTCCACCACCACCGCCTGCCCCAGGCGCTTGCGGGCGCTCTCGGCCACCACGCGCGCGGCCACGTCGTTGGAGCCCCCGGGCGGAAACGGCACCACCAGCGTCACCGCCTTGGCAGGCCAGCCCTGCGAGAGGCCCGTGGCGGGTGCCAGCGCCAAGCCCAGCAGCGACAGCAGCGTCAGCCGTCGTGCCCGCAAGGAATGAAGGTTGGACATGGCTTCTCCAGGCTCGTGAAAGTGCCCGGACTGTAGAAGCACAACATCAGCGTGTGCTCAATCTTTTGCGCCTTAACATCAGTTTTTTCTGAACACTGTGGGTTGCCCGTGAGCGCACCGCGACTGGAACAGCTGCGCGTCAAGCAGTTGCGCTTTCTGAGCCTGCTGGCGCAGCTGGGTTCGCTGGCAGCCACGGCGGAGCACCTGGCAATGACGCCCTCGGCCGCCAGCATGATGCTCAAGGAAATCGAAGGGCTGTTTGGCACCAAGCTGTTCCGCCGCCAGGGCCGCGGCATGGCGCCCACCGACGAAGGGCTGGCACTGCTGCCGCGCTGCCAGACGGTGCTGGGCGAGGTGGGCGCGATGGGCTCCACCCTGCAGGGCGCAGGCAGCCCGGTGCTGCGGCTGGGGGCTTTCCCGCACACCACCACCACGGTGCTGCCCGACATCGTGAAACGCCTGGTCAGCGGGCCTGTCGCCTGGCGTTTGCAGCTGGTGGACGGCAGCGCAGAGCAGTTGCTGCAACGCCTGCTGCACGGCGAAATCGACCTGTTGCTGGGCCGGTTGCCGCGCCACGCGGCCGGCACACCTGCCATCAGCGGGCTGGCCCAGCGGGTGCTGTACGACGGCAGCCTGTCGGTGGTGGCCGCGCGCAACCACGCGCTGGCTGGCCGCCGCAGCGTGCCGCTGGCCGAACTGCTGAACTGGCCGTGGATCCTGCCCGGCACGCAATCGACCACCCGGGTGGCCCTGGCCGATGCCTTCCTGCGGCGCGGCCTGACGCCACCCACGCCGGTGGTGGAGGCCCCTTCGTTCTTCTACAGCCTGTCGGTGGTGGCCCATACCGACATGCTCACCTGCTGCGCCCACTCGGCCGCACTGCAAAGCGGCCACGCCACGTCGATCCTGCCAGTGACGGTGGGCCCCGAGCCCACGCCGGTGTGCCTGGTGTGGCGCCAGCAGTCGGCTGAAGCGCAGCGGGCGGTGGACCAACTGGCATCGTCGGGCCTGTAAAGCTAGGCAGCCAATCAGTCGCTGCCAAACCCGAGCAGCACCGGCATGCGTGATGCGCCGCCCCTGAATCCCGGGCAACGACGTATCCAATCGCCCTTGCAGAGACCCGAGACAAGCGCCTTGCACAACGTCTGGCGGCGTGATGTGCTCGCTTTGGCGCCCACTACTTCGCGCACAAAAGCTCAACTCGACTCAGACAGGACACTCGCGACTTGAGGCCGCAGGCGGCAAGTTCACCGATTCCTGCCCCGGCGCCACGTGCGGCGCCTGCCACGTGTTTGTCACGGCGGAGCGAAAGGGTGTCTCGCGCATGGGCCCGGTGGAAAACGCCAAGCTCGACACCCTCATCGGCGTCAGCCGGACGTCTCGCCTGGCCTGCCACGCGCTGGTGCTGGTGCTGGTGCTGGTGCTCGTGCTGGTGACCGAGGATGTGACGGTGGAACTGCTCGGTGCCGCCTCCGTTGAAGTTCGAGCCGAGCAAGACCCCATGCACCTTGGGCCGACCCCGCCGCCTGTGTTAGAAGCCGCCACCGCGTGCCCACGGCGGCCCTTGCCGGCTGTGCCACGCAATGCCCACCACCACAGGACACCTCATGGGAATGCACGGACCCCTTGCCATCGTCACGCCGGCCGAATTCAAGGAACGCACGGCCCTGGCGCTGAGCAGCCGCAGCGGCACCACGGTGTCGGTGGACAAAGCCTACGAGCATTACCACGCAACACGCTCCCCGGTGGCAGCCAAGTTGCTGCACGACCGGCTTGCCGAATACAGGGCCGCACACGGCGGCACGTGGGCCCGGTGCGAGCGCAACGTCGTCAGCGGCGGCTTGATGGAATTCATCTACAACTCGCTGGGGCCGGGGGCCATGTCTGCGGGCGCGGCGGCCGACATGGACAAGCGCGCGCAGGACCGCATCCGTGAATTCGAGATTCCGAACGCACGTTTTGGCGTGCTTTACTTTCTGGCCAGCATCAGGGTGGACCTGGACGTCGTGGGCGCCGCCATCGACGCCGCAGGTGCCGTGGGCGGTGCCGTCGGCGTTGGCATGACCACCGATTTCAACAAGATGGCCAGCGCCAAGGATGGCGTGCGTGCCGTGATGCAAGTTGCTGGCGGCCAGGTGCGGGCGGGCCAGATCGCCACCGTGGGCACTGGCGTCGCCAAGCTGGGCCACGTGGCAGCCGTGAAAGCCCATGAGCTGCTGGTCGCACCGCCTGCGCCGTCTGCGCCTTCAGCCAGCTGGCTGCCAACCACCGAGGCCGCGCTGAACCGCGCCAGCGCGGGGCTCAGCGATGTCTGGGACGCCAACCGGTACAAGGGCGCGCTGGCCTATGCCGGCGCCGGCCTGGCGGCGGTGCCCGTGGGCGCCGTCACCCTGCTGGCTGACGGTGCGCTGGCCATCAAGCGGCTGGCCGAGGCGTTGTGGCAAAAGATCAAGTCGGCCATCCAGGCGGTGTGCGACGGCATCAAGCGCGCCTGGGCCTCGCGCTACGACATTGCCACGGCACGCAAGATGAGCGCCTTGCTCAAGGCCTGCAGCGTGCTGGCCATCGACTTCATCATGAAAAACGCGGTGCCGTTCCTGGGCGGCGCGGTGGACCTGGGCACCGGGCTGTTCCGCACCATCAGCGAGGCCGGCAGCCGCATCGCGGCGTGGAATGACCGCCGCCACATCCGCCTGCAATCTGGCCACCCCGAGGAACTGGCCAATGCCATTGAGCACCAGATGAGCCTGGGCATCGCCGGCGGCTTGGTCGACATGCTCAAGGGCGCCGCCAAAGTGTCGGTGGGCGTCTTTCTGCCGGGGCTGGGCTCGCTGGTAGCGGCGGTGATGGCGGGCATTGAGTGGATGATCAAACTGGTCTATCGCCTCAGTGAATACGCCGGCATCGAGCAGTTTTTGCATCGCGCACGGGGTTTGTATGACGCCGAAAAACGGCGCGCGCGTTTGCATGCCGGCGTGTACGAGCCCAACACCGGGCCCGGCGGCGTGATCACCAACACGAAGGAGTTCACCGCGTTCTTCAGGGACGGCTGCAAGGCCAGCCCCTTGATACCGATGCTGACGCTCAACTCGGGCCTGGGCGGCAGCCTGATGACGATGTTGCAGTTGTTTGAAGCGGACGGCAGCCAGTCCACGCGGGCCACCAAGAACGTGGGCTCGGGCGAGACACGCGAGTTCGACCGTGGCAACACTTATTTCACGCGGCTCAAGCGCTATTCAGTGGACTACATGCGCACGAGCGGCTTCAAGTTTCAGGCGCTGCGCCCCGACGACAAGGTGATGACCGGCTACCTGGCCCACGCCACCGGCATGGGCACTGCTCGCCAGAGCCATGTGGCCGCAGGCACGGCGCTGGGCCGCGTCGGCGCGGCGCTGGCGGCTTGACCCACCACCACAGCCCATCAGGAGAACAACCATGGCAGACGACAGCACGGCCGCATCCAGCGGCGTTTGGCCCCAGCCCAGGTTCAGCTTTGAAGTGAAGTGGGACGCCGCAGTGATGCACTTTGAGGAAGTCTCGGGCCTGGACGCGGAGGCACAGCCCATCGAGTACCGCCATGGCGACAGCCCGCAGTTCAGCGGGATCAAGATGCCCGGCCTCAAGAAATTCAGCGACGTCAGCATGAAGAAGGGCGTGCTCAAGGTCGACAACGGGTTCTGGGACTGGTTCAACGAAATCAAGGCGAACACCCTGAAGCGCAAGATGGTGACCATCAGCCTGCTCGACGAGGCCGGCGCACCGGTGATGGTGTGGAAGCTGGCCAACGCCTGGCCCCACAAGATCAGCGGCACCGACTTGAAGAGCGCAGGCACTGAAACGGCGGTGGAGACCCTGGTGTTCTCGCACGAGGGCTTGACGATCACCAAGGCTTGAGGCTCGGGCCCGCCTGTGTCTGGGCTGCTCGCCATGCAGCCTGCTCAAGGGGCCGCATCGTGGCGGCCGAGCTGTCGCGCGTGGCCTCTGACAAGGAGCAACATTGACTCGCACCCTCACGGTCACACTGCGTGCGCTGCTGCTTGCCCTGAGTCTGCTGCTCGCCCTGGCTTCGCCTTGGGCCCAACCACTGCAGGCCACGCGTGTCGCCCCTGACCGCCTTCTGCAAGACCTGCAGACCCTGCAGCAGGCCATCGCCAGCACCCATCCCGACCCGGGCTTCTCGGTCGAATCTGCGCGTCTGCAACAGGCCTACCAAGTCCTCGAAGCCGATCTCAAGCGGGGCCCGCTCACGCGCAACGAGGCCTGGCTGAAGTTCTCGCGCCTGAACCCGGTGTTTGCCGACGCACATTTCTTCGTCAACCTGCCGGACCGCACTGAGCAAGTCAAGGCGCATCTGCAGGCGGGCGGCGGCTTGTTCCCTTTTGAGGTGCAGGTCAGCCCCACGGGCGATCTGCATATCCGCAGCCTGCTGGGCGGGGGCAGCACGCCACTGGCCGGGTCGCGCATCCTGGGCATCAACGGCCGTGACGCAAGCGCGCTGAACCACGAGCTGCTGGCACACATGCATGGCGACACACCGGCCTTCCGCGCCGAGGTGCTGTCGATGCGCTGGCACCTGCCCTACTGGTTGCACCATGGTGCGCCAGAGCGTTTTGAACTGATGCTGGAGGGCAGGCCGAACAAGCTTGAACTGCCGGCCAGCCATGAACTGCCGTCATGGCTGCGCGACGAGGCGTTCGAGCAGACCTTCCGACTGCAGTTGCTGCCCGAACATTCGGCTGCGCTGCTGACACTTGGCAGTTTCCAGTGGCCGGACAAGACCAAGTTCCACGCCTTTGTCGAAGACGCTTACGCCCAGATGAAGGCAGCCGGCGTGCGGCACCTGATCATCGACGTGCGCGCCAACGGCGGTGGCGACGACGACATGTGGAAAGGCCCGCTGCTGCGCCTGCTGGCCGGCCGGCCCTTCCGCAACGGCTCGGACTACGTCAAGAAGGTCATCGCCGGGCGCGCCAGCGGCAGCGAGAGCGTTGGCGACGTGGTGTCCGGCCAGGTTGACACCTGGGTGCAGCCCGACCTTGAGAACCCGCTGCGTTTCAGGGGCCAGGTCTACGTGCTTGTGGGCCGCTTCACTTATTCGTCGGCAGTGCTGTTCAGCAACGTGGTGCAGGACTTTGGCATCGGCCAGATCGTGGGCGCTGGCGGCACACAGCGCTCGCGGCAGAGCGGGGGCGTTCAGAGCATCACCTTGCCCCACACGGGCCTGACCCTGATCGTGCCGCGCTTCGTGCTGACACGGCCTTCGGGCCAGCGCGACCCGCCGCTGATCCGCCCTGACATCGTGCTGCCCGACAGCCCCTTCGATGCAATGGAACTGGTGCGCTCGTTGCTTGCGCACATCGGCAGCAAAGGCTGAAGCGCGACGGTTTCGCTGTGTACTCAGGTACATAGCCCTTTGTCATAATGCCGACAAGGCCCGTGGCGGCTCTCCGCCCGCCTGTTGCAAGACCAGGTTACCCATGCGTTCACCCCTCTCCCTCTTTGTGTGCCTGGCTGTCAGCACGGCGGTGCAGGCCGCCGATGTGCAGGTTGCCGTGGCTGCCAACTTTGCCGTGCCCATGGCGCGCATCGCCGAGGCCTT
The DNA here is from genome assembly GCA_964620975.1 of uncultured Rubrivivax sp. GTDB lineage: Bacteria > Pseudomonadota > Gammaproteobacteria > Burkholderiales > Burkholderiaceae_C > Rubrivivax. The sequence continues at coordinate 25,708 of CAZUKT010000008.1, forward strand.
CACGGCTGCCACTGGACACGGGGTCAAGGCGTCCACCGGATCAACCGGCAAGTTCTTCACACAGATCGTCGCCGGCGCGCCTTTTGAAGTGCTGCTGGCAGCCGACGACGAAACCCCGAAGAAACTTGTCGCCGAAGGCCATGCCGTGGCAGGCAGCAGCTTCACCTACGCCATCGGCAAGCTGGTGTTATTCAGCGCCACACCGGGCTTCGTGGACGCACAAGGCGCCGTGCTCACGTCGCACAAAGTCAAGCACGTGGCCATCGCCAACCCCAAGCTTGCGCCCTATGGTGCAGCGGCGGTGCAAGTGCTGAAGGCACGTGGCCTGACCGACACCGTGACACCCAGGCTCGTCACGGCCGAGAGCATTGCACAGGCCTACCAGTTTGTGATCACCGGCAATGCCGAAGTCGGTTTCGTGGCGCTGTCGCAGGTGGCCGTGCCGGGCAAGCCGGCGGTGGGCTCCTACTGGGTCGTGCCGCAAGTCCTGTACGGCCCCATCCGCCAGGACGCGGTGCTGCTGAAGGCTGGCGACAAGAACCCGGCGGCCAAGGCGCTGCTGGATTTTCTGAAAACCGATGCCGCCAGGCAGACCATGCGCGGCTTCGGCTACGGCCACTGAAGGGCCCACACGATGCTGAGCCCCGCCGAATGGAGCGCCGTGCGCCTGACCGCCGAACTGGCGGCGCTGAGCACCGTGCTGTTGCTGCTGGTGGGCACGCCCATGGCCTGGTGGCTGGCGCGCACGCAGTCGCGCGCCAAGCCGCTGCTGGCCGCGCTGGTGGCCATGCCGCTGGTGCTGCCACCCACGGTGATCGGCTTTTACCTGCTGCTGCTGATGGGGCCGCTTGGGCCGGTGGGGCAGTTCACGCAGGCGCTGGGCCTGGGCCGGCTGCCGTTTACCTTTGCCGGGCTGGTGGTGGCTTCGGTGATCTATTCCCTGCCCTTTGTGGTGCAACCCCTGCAGCAGGCTTTTGAGGCCATTCCCGAACGCACGCTGGAAGCCGCGGCCACCCTGCGCGCCAGCCCGCTGGACCGTTTCTTCAGCGTGGCACTGCCGCTGGCCCGGCCCGGCCTGGTGACGGCCAGCGTGCTGGGCTTTGCCCACACGGTGGGCGAATTTGGTGTGGTGC
>CAZUKT010000009.1:0-25483 GCA_964620975.1 uncultured Rubrivivax sp.
GCCGTTTTCACCGATCTTGAGCGGTGGCGGTTGCGCCCACGCAGGCGGGCGCAGCCGCGATCAGGCCATCAGGCGCGGCGCCGGACGCTGGCGCCCACCACGCCCAGGCCGGCCAGCATCAAGGCCAGGCTCATGGGTTCGGGCACTGCCGACGCGGCCATGCCAAGGTACAGGTCGTTGACGGCGGCAAAAGAGTCGCCCACGGCCGGCATGGCGGCATCCACCGTCAAAGAAACCAGCGCGCTGTCGGACACAAAACCCAGGAAGCTGCCCGCTGAACTGTTGAACAGGTTGCGTGTCACGGTGCCGCCGGCGTCGGTGGCGCGCAGCGTCATCGTCAGGCCGGGAATGACGGCGCCGTCAAAGTCGGTGGCAAAGAAGTAGCCGCCAATGGCCTGGGCGCCACCGGTCAGGTCATAAAACGTGATGGTTTCGGCCGGGCTGGTGGTAGACAACCACACGTCGGCGACGGTGCCCACAAAGTAGATGCCGTCGAAGGTGGCGTCGGCCGAATAGCCATAGGGCCCGGCAGCACCGATGTGCGGGAAGCTGGGGCCGCCCAGCGGCTCGGCGTTGAAGGTGTCGGCGCCCACGGCCGAAGTGGCGGCCATGAAGCTGGCAGGCGTCGTGTAGACGGTGATCGCGGCGTTGGCGGCCGATGCAAAGGCCAGCAGGCCCGCCAGTGCGAGCGGTTTCAAGACTAGACGGTGGTTTGCCACTTCAATCCTCAGTGAGTTGTTGCCCGTTGGCAGGTGCGCAGCCTTCTTGGGCCGCACGATTGCATGCTAGACCCCAGGCCGCCGCCACGAACCCCGCGTTCCGGGGCGTAGCGGTGTGTGCCAAGGTAACAAGCCTGTCTGACAGAGCGCGCTGCTGCGGCGCTGATACATGCGCCCCGCTGGGCCTGGGCCGGATGCTGTCTGCCCGCTGCCACTGCCGCTGCCGCAGACCGAGGGCGGCACCCGTGAATGGCGCCGCCGGCCCGCTCCTTATCATCGGCGTCCTTCTGTGCCACCCGAGCCTCACGGGTTCAAGCCTGCCGTTTCCATGTCTGCACCGCCCGAAGAACCCGATGCCGCGCTGGTGGCGCGCTGCCAAAGCGGCGAGGCTGCAGCGTGGCGGGCGCTGGTGCAGCGCTACCAGCGCCTGGTGTACGCCGTGGCCCGGCGTGCAGGCATGGACGAACACGGCGCCGCCGACGTGTTTCAGCAGGTCTTTGCGCGCCTGGTGGAGCACCTGCCGCGCCTGCGTGACGCCAGCAAGCTGCAGGCCTGGATAGTGACCACGGCCAAGCGCGAGGTGCTGGCGCACTGGCGCCGGGGCAAGCGCACGGTGTCCATGACGGGCGATGCCGACGACGGCGAAGACGCCGCGCCGTTTGACGTGGCCGACGACGCCGCGATACCCGAAGACATGCTCGCCGACCTGCAGCAGGTGCACCGCATGCGCCTGGCCCTGGAGCGCCTGGACGAGCGCTGCCGCACGCTGCTCAAGCTGGTGTTCCGCGACGAGGACGAGGCCCTGCCCTACGACGAAGTGGCCCGCCAACTGGGCATGCCGGTGGGCAGCATCGGCCCCACGCGGGCGCGTTGCCTGGGCAAGCTGCGTGGCCTGTTGGAATGAAGCCGTGTATCCATGTATTTCAGCGCCCCCCACGTGCTCTGTAAGCTGTCTGCATCTGACCGCACCGCGCCATGAAGCCCATTGACCCGCTCTCCGACGCCGAATTCGAGCACCTTGCCCGGCGCGCCGTGGCCTTGCCCGATGCACCCGCAGCGCTGGTGCAAGCGGCGCTGGCGCTGTTCACGGCGCGCAGTCCGCTGGCCGAGGTGGCCAGCGCCGCCGCCACCCTGCTGCGCCAGGTGGTGGCCACACTCAGCTTTGACAGCTGGGCGCCGCAGGCCTTGCCTGCCGGGGTGCGCTCGGTGCCGTCAGACGCGCGCCACCTGGTGTTCAGTGCACTGGGGCGCGACGTGGACTTGCGCATCGTGCCCAGTGCCGGCCACTTTGTGCTTAGCGGCCAGATCCTGGGGCCCGACGAAGCCGGCACGGTGGAAATCGTGTCCGACACCCAGCCCGCCGAAGCGCCGCGATCGGCGGCACTTGACCCGCTGGGTGAGTTCCGGCTCGACAGCGTGCCCGGCGGGCGCTACGTCATGACGCTGCACCTGGCGGGTGACCAGGTGCGGCTGCCGCCCATCGACGTGGGCGCGCCGCGCCCCTGACGGTGGAGGCCCGGCCTTCGGGCGCCGGCGGTGGCCGGCAAGCGTCAGACGCGGCAGACGCGGCAGACGCATCGGGTGCGGCAGTGAAGGCAGTGACGGCAGATGCCGCAGTGACGGCCGATGTTGCAGAAGCGGCCGACGCGGCGGCCCAGTGGCTCGCGCGCCTGGCCACCCACCCGGCCGAGCCCGCGCCCGCCACGGCGCCCGAGCAGCGTCTGGCCCTGGCCTGGGCTTTGAAGGACGCCTGTTACGCCACCTGGCATGCCGATCCCGCGCGCGCCGTGGTGGCGGCCCAGGCCCTGGGCCTGCTGGCGGCGCAAGCGTCCACAAGGCCCGGCGACGTGGGCGCCGCCGAGATCGCTGCCGTGGCCGCCTGGACGGCCGGCATCGCCGACCTCACCCGGGGTGCCATGAGCGAAGCCGTGGCCAGCTTTGACCGCGCCGCAGCCACCTTCACCGCCCTGCAGCAAATCAGCCGTGCCGCGCAGACGCAGGTGCCCAAGATCATGGCCTTGTCCATGCTGGGCCAGCATGACGCCGCCGCCGCCTGCGCAGAGCTGACGCTGCAAGCCTTCACGCGTGAAGGCGACACGGCGTCGGCGGCCAAGGTCAGCCAGAACCTGGGCAGCCTGCACATGCACCGCGACGCCTACGCCGCGGCCGCCCGCTGCTACCGAGAAGCGGCCGTGTTGTTTGCGCGCAGCGGGCAGATGCAGGCGTCGGTGGCGGCCGACATCGGCCTGGCCGACGCCATGACTGCGCAGGGCGACTTTGACGCCGCCGCCCACATGTACCAGCGTGCGCGGCTGCGCGCCCGGCACCACGGCCTGCCGGTGCTGGTGGTCATAGGCGACGAGTCCGTGGCGCTGCTCGAACTGGCGCGCGGCCGCTACCAGCCGGCGCTGGACGGCCTGGAACGCGCGCGCCGCGCCTATGAATCCCTGGGCATGCCGCAGCACCTGGCCGTGGCTGAAAAGCAGCTCGCCGATGTGTACCTGGAACTGCGCCTGCTGCCCGAAGCGCTGGCGCTGTTTGACGCCGCCTTGCCACGTTTTGATGCGCTGGAGATGCTGCCCGAGCAGGCCTGGACACGGGCCCAGCGTGGCCGCACGCTGGCCTTGCTGGGGCAACACAGGGCTGCCGCCGACGCGCTGCACCAGGCGGCCCAGGAATTTGCGTTGCACAACAACGCGGTGGGCACGGCGGCCGTGGCCCTGGCACGCGCCGAACTGGTGGCCGAGGCTGGCGACAAGACCACCGCCCTGGCGCTGGCCGACCAGGCGGCTGCGGCTTTTGCGTTGGCAGGGCAGGCTGAAGGGCAGTTGCGCGCCGAACTGGCAGGCGCCCAGCTGCGGCTGGCATTGGACGACGTGTTGGCAGCGTCTGGCGCGTTTGCAGACGCACTGGCCCGCGCCCAGGCGCTGGGCGTGCTGCCGCTGCAAGTGCGGGCGCTCACGGGCCAGGGCCTGGTTGCGCTGCGGCACGGCCAGCATGCCCACGCCACGCAAGCCTTTGAAGCGGCGGTGGCGCTGTTTGAAGACCAGCGCCGCACCTTGGCCGGTGACGAATTCCGCCACGCCTTTTTGGCCGACCACCTGCGGCCCTACCAGGAGCTGCTGGCGCTGGCGCTGGCGCCGCCACCCGGCCAGGCGGTGGATGTGGCGCAGGTGTTGCAGCACCTGGAAAGGGTGCGCGCACGCTCAATGGCCGAGCACCTGTGTGGCAGCCCCGTGTTGGACCCCGACCCCGACGTGAGCGGCCTGCGCGCGCGGCTGAACTGGCTCTACCGGCGGCTGCGCAAGGCGCAGGACGAAGCCACCGATTCAGCCGCGCTGACTGCAGAACTGCGTGGCACCGAGCGTGAATTGCTGGAGCGCGTGCGGCGCCAGCGCATGGCGGGCGCAAATGTGGGCGCACATACCGGCGCACATACCGGCGCATCTGCCGGCGCACATCCGGGCACCCCCGGCGTTGCACCCCGCAGCCCTGGCGCCGATGCAGCAAGCGCAGTCGCAAGCCTTGCCGACGACCGCCTGGACCTGGCTGCGCTGTGTGATGCGCTGGGCCCGCACGACGCGCTGGTGGAGTACGGCGTGTGCGGCGGCGAGCTGCTGGCCTGCGTGGTGCGGCCCGGCGGCGTGCGGTTGCTGCGCCACCTGGCCACCTGGCCGCAGGTGCTGGAGGCGGCGCAATCGGTCTGGTTCCAGATGGACACCCTGCGCCACGGCAGCGCGCCCGTGGCGCGCCACTTGCCGCACCTGGCGCTGCGCACCCGGCAGCGTCTGCAACGTCTGCACGCCTTGCTGTGGGCGCCACTGGCGGCGGTGCTGCAGGGCTGCCAGCGTGTGCTGGTGGTGCCGCACGCTGAACTGGCCGCCCTGCCCTTTTCAGCCTTGCACGACGGCAGCGGCTGGGTCGGCCAGACCCTGCAGGTGGCCATGGCGCCCAGTGCACGCGTGGCGCTGCACGGCTTGCGCCGCGCGGCGCCGCATGGCCAACCCGCTGCACTTCAGGCCCTGGTGCTGGGTGAATCCACACGGCTGCCACAAGCCGGCGCCGAGGCGCGGCACGTGGCTTCGTTGTACGAGGGCAGCACCTGCCTCATCGACGATGCCGCCACGCTGCCGGCCTTGCGTGAAGCAGCGCCGTTGGCCGACATCATCCATCTGGCCTGCCACGCGCAGTTTCGGGGCGACAACCCGATGTTCTCGGCCCTGCACCTGCGCGACGGCGCACTCACCGCCGAGTGGCTGCAAGGCCTGGTGCTGCGGCCCGCCGTGGTGGTGCTCAGCGCTTGCGAGACGGGCCTGTCCGACAGCCGGCATGGCGACGAGATGGTGGGCCTGGTGCGCGCCTTTCTGGTGGCCGGCGCAGCGCGGGTGGTGGGCGCGCTGTGGCCGGTGGACGACGCCGTGACCGAGCGGTTCATGGCCGCCTTTCATGGCGCCCTGGCCGCAGGCCAGCCTTGCGCCACGGCCCTGCAAATGGCACAGGCCCATGTGATGCAGTTGCATCCGCACCCGTTCTACTGGGCCGGGTTTGTGCTTCAGGGCGGTTGGTAGCACTGCAATCCGCGGCCGCAGAAACAAACACTTGCATGGCGGCGGAATGTCACGGCCACGCGGTGCGTTCACCCTCTGAATGCGGGGCCTGATGTATCTGGCAGCGGCCGTGCCACTCTGTACATTGCACCGATCGATCACCAGAGGGACAGAACATGCTGTCAAAGCGAGTTGGCGCGCCCGTGCGGCGCGCCTTGCAAGGCCTGCTGTGCGCCGCACTGCTGGGCCTGGCCGCGCCCGGCCCCGCGCTGGCGGCCGACCCCGTGGTGCCCGCGCAGGTGCTCGTCAAGCTGCGCAGCGATAGCGACCTGGCCGGCCTGCTGGCGCGCCACGGCCTCACGCTGGCAGCGCGCTTTGGCGCGCGGCCCATCTACCGGCTGGCCGTCATTGGCAACGCGGTGCTGGCCGACAAGATCGCCGCCTTGCAGGCCGACCCCGCCGTGGTGCTGGCCGAAACCAACACCGTGCACCGCAGCCCCGAGGCGCGCAAGAACCTGGTGTGGGTCATTGGCACTGCACAAGAGTACGCCGTGCAGTGGGCGCCGCAGGCCATACGCCTGAGCTCGGCGCACCGCCGCAGCATCGGCACCGGGGTGCGTGTGGCCGTGCTGGACACGGGCGTGGACATACGCCACCCGGCACTGGTTTCGCGCCTGCTGCCTGGTTACGATTTTGTGGACGGCGACACCGACCCGTCAGAGCAGGGGGTGGCCGGCGACGGCGGCTGGGGCCACGGCACGCACGTGGCCGGCATCGTGGCCATGGTGGCGCCGGGCGCCCGCATCATGCCGCTGCGTGTGCTGGACGCGCAGGGCCAGGGCAACACCTGGGTGCTGGCCGAAGCCATGCTGCACGCCATCGACCCCGACCACAACCCCGCCACCGACGACGGCGCGCACGTCATCAACCTCAGCCTGGGCACCGTGGACCCCACGCAGTTGATGGGCGCGCTCACTGCGCTGGCCAGTTGCAGCTTTGTCACCGCACCCGACCCGCTCGACGACTACACAGACGCCGGCTACAACGACGACCGCCAACGCTGTGGCAACAGCATCGGCGCCGTGGTGGTGGCTGCAGCGGGCAATGGGGGCGACCCGCACGAACGCCAGTACCCGGCGGCAGAAGGCGCGTACGGGCTGATCCCGGTGGGCGCCACCAAGGCCGGATCGTTGATGGCCGACTTCAGCAACTCGGGCAGTTGGATCAACCTGGCCGCGCCAGGTGACCACATCACAAGCACCTTGCCCGGTGGCGGCTACGGCACCTGGGGCGGCACGTCGATGGCCGCACCCATGGTGGCCGGCGCGGCCGCCTTGTTGCGTGCCCTGGAGCCGACGTTGGTTGCGGTGGACGTGTTGCGCCGGCTGGAACGCCGCAGCGCCGCCTTGTGTGGCAAGACCAAACAACGCCAGCTGGACGTGGGCGCCGCCGTGGCGGGCTCGCGGCCGGCCAACCTGGTTTGCCCCTGACCGCCCCTGTAGCCCACCCCACCCCAGGCCGGACTGCGCAACAGCGCGGCCGGCCTGTTTCCGTTTAAAGGGCTCTTCGCACATTTAGTGTATTTGGCTCCCTGCATGCCGCTCTGTCCTTCATGACAGACCGGTGACGCGCCGCCCGCAACGCGGCGCACCACCGGCCCCCAACGGCAAAGGCATGCAGATGAAGAAGATCCTGATCTACTCGCACGACACCTTCGGGCTCGGCAACATCCGCCGCATGCTCGAGGTGGCGCGCCACCTGGTGCAGAGCTCGGACGAGGTCTCGGTGCTGGTGATCACGGGCAGCCCCATGCTGCACGCGTTTCGCATCCCGCCGGGCATCGACTACGTCAAGCTGCCCTGTCTGCAGCGCAACGTGCAAGGCCACTACGCGGCCCGCTCGCTGCACATCACGCTGGCCGAGACGGTGCGGCTGCGTGCCAACATCATCCGCAGCGCCATGGCGGACTTCGCGCCCGACCTGGTGCTGGTCGACAAGAAGCCCTTCGGCGTGGAAGACGAACTGGCCGGCGCGCTGCAGGCCCTGCACGAACACGCCCACCGCCCGCGCCTGGTGCTGCTGCTGCGCGACATCCTTGACAGCCCCGAGGCCACGGCCCGTGTCTGGCGCAAGAACGGCTACTTCGAGGCCATTACCACCTACTACGACCAAGTGCTGGTGGTGGGCTGCCCCGAGGTCTTTGACTTGCGGCAGGAGTACGAATTTCCGCCCTTTGCCGCTGCCAAGGTGCAGTACTGCGGCTACATCGCCCGCGAGTCCGGTCGCCAGACGCGGGCCCAGGCCCGCCAGCACCTGCAGGTGGCGCCGCACGAACGGCTTGTGCTGGTCACACCCGGTGGCGGCGAAGATGGCCACGCGCTGGTGGACGCGGCACTGCGCGGCCTGGCCTTGCTGCCGGCCGTGCAACGCCCGCGCATGCACATCGTGTGCGGCCCCGAGATGGCCGCCACGCAGCGCCAGGCCGTGGCGGCGATGGCCGGTGCCTTGCCTGGCGTGAGCCTGCAGGACTTCAGCGACGACATGATGTCGCTGCAGGCGGCTGCCGACGTGGTGCTGGCCATGGGCGGCTACAACACCGTGTGCGAACTGCTCAGCCTGGGCAAACGCGGTGTGCTGGTGCCACGCGTCAAGCCCGGCCAGGAGCAGTGCATACGCGCCGAGCGCATGGCCGCCATGGGCCTGCTGGCCATGGTGCACCCCGAGCAACTCACGCCGACACGGCTGATGCAGGCCGTGTTGCATGAACTGGACGCGCTGGACCAGGGCCTGGTGCGCACGCGGCTCAAGCGGTTGCAGGGGCTGGAGCAGGCCACGGCCGCCATCTTTGACCTCATCGGCCTGGCCAACCCGGCCACCGCGTGTGACGACGCGCTACCGGGGCCCGCTGCCTGGCAGGCCCACGTGGCCACAAGGATGCACGCATGAACGCCCACACCGATGGCCAAGCAGCGGGCACCATCGCGCCCACACTGCACGGGGCCGGCAGCCAGCGCGCCGCCGCACCACTGGCCGTGCTCGTGAAGACCTGGCCCAAGCTCAGCGAGACCTTCATCCTTGAAGAGGTGCTGGGGTTGCAACGGGCCGGCGTGGTCTTGCGCCTGTATGCGCTGGAGCCGCCCACCGACGAGATCCAGCACCCCGTGGTGCGCGAGGTGCGGGCGCCGCTGGTGTGTGTGCCGCCGCTTGCCGCGCGCCACGCGCTGGGCTACGCCTGGCGCCACCTGCGCCTGGCCGCCGCTGCGCCGCTGCGCTACGGCCGTGCGCTGCGTGCGGCACGGCAACAAGACACGGTGCGCGAGTTCCTGCGCGGTGGCTGGCTGGCCGCGCAACTGCACGACGACGGCGTGGCGCACCTGCACGTGCACTTCATCCATACACCCGCCGAGGTGGCGGCTGCGGCCTCGGCGCTGGGTGGCTTGCCATTTTCGATCTCGGCGCATGCCAAGGACATCTACACATCCCGCCCGGCGGCCTTGCAGCGGCGGCTGCGCGCCGCGCGTTTCACGGTCACCTGCACTGAATTCAACCGCCAGACGCTGGCCGCCATGGCACCCGACGCCACCGTGCGCCGCATGTACCACGGTATTGACCACCGCAGCTTCAACCCCGGGCGACGAGCGGTGCCAGCCGGCGTGCCGCTGCTGCTGGCCGTGGGCCGTCTGCGTGCCAAGAAGGGCCTGGACACGCTGGTGGACGCGTGCCGCCTGCTGCATGCACGCGGCGTGGCCTTCCGCTGCCAAATCGTGGGCTACGGCGAACTGCACGAGCGGCTGCTGCTGCAGATCCAGATGCACGGCCTGCAAGACGTGGTCACGCTGGCGGGCAAGCTGGCACGTGACGAGGTCATCGCCCGCTACGCGCAGGCCAGCGTGTTTGTGCAGCCATCACGCGTGCTGGCCGATGGCGACCGCGACGGCATCCCCAATGTGTTGCTGGAAGCCATGGCCATGGGCCTGCCGGTGGTGGCCAGCCGCGTGTCGGGCATCCCCGAACTCGTGCGCCACCGCCACAACGGCCTGCTGGTGGAGCCCGACGACGCCGCCGCACTGGCCGACGCCATGGCCTACGTGCTGGACCACCCCACGCTGGCTGCCAGCCTGGGCCGCAGCGCGCGCGCCGAGGTGACCGAGCGCTTTGACAACGACACCAATCTGCAACTGCTGACGCGGCTGCTGGAGACACCGCATGCATGCCACACCCATTGCGCCCACGCCTGAGGCCGAGCCCGACACGCAGGTGGCTTACGTGATGAACGCGTTTCCGCGCTTGTCGGAGACCTTCATTGCGCACGAAATCCACCAGCTCGAGCGCCTGGGCCAGGTGCTGCGCCTGTTTGTCATCAAGCGTGAACCCGAGCCCTTGGTGCACGCCGTGGTGGCCGCCATCCGGGCGCCGCTGCAGCGCCTGCCCGAGGTGAGTTCCTTGTCCGGCAGCAGCCTGCTGCCCTGGCTGCTGCGCCACGCACCGGCCTACGGGCGCGACCACGCCCTGGTGCTGGTTCGCCGCCCTGGCGCCTGGCTGGCCACGGCCGCCAGTGCGTTGAAGCTGGCCTGGTTGCACCGCAGCCCCGGCGCGCTGGGCTTGCCCCGTTTGCGCAAGGTCTTCATCAAGGAATTCATGCAGGCCGGGCACATTGCGGCCGCGCTGCTGCGTGCGCCTGCACTGGGCCACCTCCATGGCCACTTCTGCCACGGCGTGGCCACCGTCACCTGGTTTGCCAGCCGCCTGAGCGGCGTGCCCTTCAGCTTTACGGCACACGCCAAGGACATCTACCAGGCCGAGCTCAACCCCGGCGATCTGCTGCAGCGCAAGCTGGGCGCGGCGCGCTTTGTGGCCACCTGCACCTGCGCCAACGCCCAGGTGCTGCAGGGCCGCCACCCCCGCCCTGCTGAAGTGCACACCATCTACCACGGGCTGGACACCGACTGGTTCTCACCCGCACCGCTGCGTGACGCCAGCGCGCCGCCGCTGATCCTGGCCGTGGGGCGGTTCGTCGAGAAGAAGGGCTTTGACCAGCTCATCGAAGCCTGCGCGCGGCTCAAGCTGTCGGGCGCACGGTTTCGCTGCCTGATCGTGGGCGAACGTGGGCCGGCCTATGACGACATCGTGTCCCTGGTGCATGCCTGCGACCTGGGTGAGCAGGTGGAACTGCGCGGCCCGGTGGCGCAGGACGAACTGCGCCAGATCTACCGCAGCGCCCACGTCTTTGCCCTGCCCTGCCAGGTGATGGAAGACGGTGATCGCGACGGCTTCCCCAACGTGCTGGCCGAGGCCATGGCCATGGGCGTGCCCGTGGTCAGCACACGCATCTCGGGCATCCCCGAGATGATCGACGACGGTGAACACGGCCTGCTGGTGCCACCGCGCGACGCACCGGCCCTGGCCGTGGCGCTGCAACGCCTTTTGGCCGACAGCGCCTTGCACCAGCACCTGGCCCAGGCGGCGCGTGCGCGCATCTGCGAGCGCTTTGACTCCCGCCGCACCACGGTGGCGCTGCGCGATCTGTTTGAGATGGAACTGCAGAGCCGGCGCGCCGCGCGTGCGGCGGCGCAGATGCCCTTTGGCGAGCAGGTGGGTGCATGAACACCGAGGTGTCGATACGTCGGGTCTTGGCGCCAAGTGCCGCGCCAAACGACGTTGACGCGCTGTTCCTGCCCGCCTTTGCCGCGCTGGACGACGGGGCCCTGCTGGCGCACTACCGCGCGCCCCGCAGCGCGTGGTTTGAGCCCGTGGTGGACGCCGAAGAAACGCGCGCCGACCGCATCGAGGCGCTCGTGGCGGGCGAGTTTCAGTTCAATGGTGAACACCACCGGCTGCCGGACCCTGTGGACTGGCTGCGCAACCCCAGCGCGGACATCGAGTGGCACATCCTGCTGCACAAGTTTTACTTTGCGGTGGGCCTGGGCCTGGCCTGGCGGCGCACGGGCGACACGCGTTACGTGCGGCGCTGGCGGCAACTGCTGGCCGGCTGGATGGACCGCACACCCGTGGGCTTCATCGCCGCTGACGTGACCGGGCGGCGCGTGCAGAACTGGATCTACAGCCTGCACTACTTCCTGCTGCACGACGGCGGTGCCCCGCTGGACGGCGCCTTTGTGCGCCGGCTGCTGCATTCGCTGCATGCGCAGGTGGAGTTCCTGTGCGCCAACCTCACGCCCAAACGCAACCACCGAACGCTGGAGCTGATGGCCGTGATGCTGGCCGGCGTGGCCTTGCCCGAGCTGGCACGCGCCGCACACTGGCGTGAATGGGCACTGGCGCAGACCGCGGCCAATCTGCAGACCGACCTGCTGTCCGACGGCGTGCATTGCGAGCTGAGCACCGACTACCACCACCTGGCACTGCGCAACTGGCTGCAGGTGCGCACGCTGGCTGCCCGCAACGGCATGGTGGTGCCCCCGGGCATGGACGCCGCACTGCAGCGCGGTTTTGAATTCAGCCTGCACGTGCACCAGCCTCAAGGCGTGGTGCCCAGCCTGTCAGACGGTGACGTGCACAGCTACCTGCCGCTGCTGGCGCAGGCCGCCGAGCTGTATGGCCGCGAGGACATGCGCTTTGTGGCCACCCGTGGCACGCAGGGCAAAGCGCCGGCCACACGGCTTGCGCACTTTGCCGATGCCGGTTACCACGTGCTGCGCAGTGGCTGGGCCAGCGCGCCGCAGTACGCCCTGGCACAGCACCTGGTGCTGGACTGCGGGCCGCTGGGCGAAGGCAACCATGGCCACCTGGATGCACTGAGCTTTGAGCTGGCCGCACACGGCCGCGCTCTGCTGGTGGACCCCGGCCGCTTCACGTACAGCGAAGCGGGTGATGTGAACTGGCGTGTGCACTTTCGTGGCACGGCGGCACACAACACCGTGTGTGTGGACGGCCGCAACCAGACGCGTTATGCGCCCAGGCCGGTCAAGCAGCCTTCGCGCCACGCGCAGGGCCAATTGCGCCACCGCATCAGCGGGCCCGCACCGGCCACCACGCTGCTGGAGGCCGCCTGCTCGCCGCGGCTGGACCTGCTGCAAGGCCGCGCTGCCAGCAGCGAATACGACGCCGTGCATGAACGCGTGATGGTGTTGGTGGACCAGCACTACTGGATCCTGAGCGACAGCCTGCGCAGCCCCAGCACGCACCACTACGCCATGGGGCTGCAGCTGAGTGCAGCCGCGCACGGCGCCACCCACCTGTCGGCCGATGGTTGCCATCTGCAAAGCCCCGGGCTGCACATGGCGCTGGCACCCGCACCCGGCCAGCGTGGCGAGCTGGCGTCGGCTTGGGTGTCCACCCGCTATGGCCACAAGCACGCCGCACCGCGACTGTGCTGCAGCGCGCAGGGCCAGGACGTGGACTTTGACGTGCTGATCCTGCCCAGCCCTGTGCCCGCCGACCCCCATGCCACCGGGCCGGCGCTGACCCTGCAGCGAGTGGCCGTGCCTGGCGCTGCGCATGCACTGCGTGTCACCTTGCCCGGCCGCCCTGGCATCGACACCTGGTTCCACGCTCGCGGCCCGGGTGTGCAGGGGGTGGTGATCGAGGGGGTGGTCTTCAGCGGCCGCTGGCTGCACCTGCGGCACGACAGTGGCGGCCGGCTGCTGCAGGCCACAACGCACGCGGGCGCGCAGGTGCAGGCTGGCGCTGCCGTGCCGGTGACGTGGGTCGAAGGCAGCGCCGCCGTATCGGGCGCGCCGCAATCAACGCAATCCCCGGCCTGGGCGCAGCCATGAGCGGGCAAGCCTGGCCCCTGGACGCGGCGCTGCCGCAACTGGCCATGGCGCTGGACGCCACCGCCATGGCGCCCCTGTTTGGCGATCTGCTGCGTGGCGGCCCGGCGACGCTTCAGCATTGCGATGTAGACCGCGTGAAGTACCGGCCTGGCCGCAACGTCTCGGTGTCGTACTGCCTGGCGCTGGCAGATGCGCAGGGCACCTTCACGCAACGCGTGGCCGCGCGTTTTTGCAGCGCAGGTGCCGCCGCCGGCCGCCACGCCAAGGCCTTGACGCGGCCGCTGCAGCCCACACGGGCAGGGCCCGCACTCAGCCACCTGCCCGTGTTGGACATGACTGCGCACTGGTGGCCCAACGACGCCAAGCTGGCGGCCAGTACCGTGTTGGCCCACGATGCCGCGCTGGCACAACGCTGGCTGCCGCCGGTGCTGCGGGCGGCAGGTGCCCCGGCGTATGCGCGCCATGCGCTGACGCTGGCCCAGGTGGTGCCTGAACACCGCGTCACGGCCCGGGTGCAGATCTACACCCAAGGCGGCGACGACCCGGTGGTGGTGTATGCCAAGGCCGATGCCGAGGCACGGGGCGCAGTCACGCAGGCCGTGATGCACAGCCTGTGGCACAGCCCGGCCCGCCGCGCCGGCCGGCTGGCCTTGCCGCAGCCTTTGCTGTGGCAACCCGGCAGCGGGCTGCACTGGCAGGCCGCCGTGCCCGGACTGGCCTTGCTGGACGTGCCCGCCCAATGCGCCGCTGCGGTCGGCCCCTGGCCCGCCGTTTTACCGGGCGGGCGGGCAGGCCAACGGGATGGCGCGCCGACGAGCCCACAAATGAACGCGTCCATGGCCGCGCAAATGGGTGCGCAGATGGGTGCGCAAATGGGTGCGCACATCGGTGCCCAGGTGGCCGCCTTGCACCACAGCCCGGCGCCTGCCGCCCCGCTGCAGACGGCCGACTCGCTGCGCCAGCAACTGGCCCTGGTGCACGGCGGGCTCGGCCTGGTGCGGCCTGAGCTGCGTGCCCGTCTGCTTCGCCTGGCCCAGGACCTTGAAGCGGGCCTGCTCGACGCGCCCGCCGTGGTGGGCACCTTGCACGGTGACTTGCACCCACGCAATGTGTTGGTGGACGGTGAGCGGATCACCCTCATCGACCTCGACAGCGCCCGCCAGGGCCTGGTGGTGCTGGAGCTGGGTTCGTGGTTGGCCGACGGCCTGTACCGTGCCGCGCTGCATGGCCACGACGCGCAGGCCACCCAGGCCGCAGGCCGGGCTTTTTTGCAGGGCTACGGCGCGGCCGGTGGTGCCCGCTGCAGCCCAAGCCACCTGGCCTGGGCCACGGCCTGGCAACTGTTTTGCCAGCGACTGTGGCGCTGCGTGGTCAACCTGAAACCTGGCCGCTACGCCCTGGTGGAGCCGCTGCTGGCGCTGTGTGAAACCCTGCTGACCCCCGCCTCGGGCGTCCGCCAATCGCCGTGGGTGGATGCATGACGCCCACCTTTGACTGGGCCGGTGACACGGTGCCGCAGGCCCTGTTGGGGGCACTGCAGACGGGTCTTGCCGAATGCGTGCAGGGCCGCCTCGTCATCCATGGCCTGCGTGTGCTGCAGATGCGCCGCAGCAGCTCGCGCCAGCGCCACCCGCACCCCGTCAGGCTGTGTGTGGACCTGGACGTGCACGAGCCTGCCCGCGCGGCCTGCGGCGTGCAACGCCTTTATGGCAAGGCCTACCGCGCCGGTGCCAGTGCCGCAGCGTTTGCACAGGCCCGGCTGGCCCCTTGGGCCCCGGCGCAGTTCGGCCCGTCGCTGGCCCACCTGCCCGCACTGGACATGCTTTGGTGGGCCTGGCCCAACGATCCCGGGCTGCCGCAGTTGCCCCTTCTGATGGACCCACTGCACTTGCAGGCCGCTCTGCCCGCCGCACTGCAAGGCCAACGCGTGCTGCAGGTGCAGGCGCTGCGCCATGAACCCGAACAGCGCGCCACCCTGTGCGCTGAATTGCAGGCGCCCGACGGCGGCGTGCAGCGTGTTTACGGCAAGACCTTTTGCGATGCACGGGGCGCAGCTGTGCACCAGCGCTTTGCACAGATGTGGCCACAGGCCGCGTTGCATGCCCAAGCCGCGCTCGTGGCTGAACCCTTGGCCTATGACAGCGCCACGCACACCTTGTGGCAGGCGGCTGCACCCGGCCAGCCGCTGATGGCGCTGCGCGATGAAAGCGAGCTGCTGCAGGCTCTGCAGGCGCTGGGCGCGGCCCTGGCCCACCTGCATGGCCAGCCGGCACCCACGCCGCTGTCCCACCGCTCGGTCGCCCTGGGCGTGCAGGCCGTGGCGCAGCGGCGCAGCAAGATCGAACGCGTGGCGCCGGACCTGGCCCACCGGGCGGCGGCCCTGGGCAAGGCCCTGGAGACGGCCGTTGCCACGCTGCCCGCGCCGGTGGAGACGCTGATCCACGGTGACATGCACCCCGAGCAGGTGTGGGCGCACCAGGGCCGGGTGGTGTTGTTCGACTTTGACGAATGGGCGTTGGGCAACCCGATGGAGGACCTGGCCGCGTTCATCACCCGGCTGCGCCAGTTGCCCACACCCGCCGGCGTGGCCGAGACGCGTGTGCGTGCGCTGCTGCGCGGCCACCGCCGTGCTGCACCGGCCCTGTGGCAGCCGGGCTGGCTGCGCTGGCAACTGGCGCTGCAGTCGCTGCTGCAGGCCAGCCGCGCCTACATCTTTCAGGGTCCGGGTTGGCGCCCGGCACTTGCCGAACGACTGGCCAGCGCCGAGCACCAGGCCGCGCGGCTGAACGAGGTCTTGACATGCCAACCATGAAGCCCAAAACCGGCGGCGCCCTGCGCACGGTGATCGTCGCCTGCCTGAAGCAGCAGCGCCTGCCGCTGGTGCTGGCTGCGCTGTCATTGCTGGGCGTGGTGGCGGCCGAGTTGCTGGCGCCCTGGCCGCTGAAGATCATCTTTGACCACGTCTTGCTGGGTCACCCGCTGCCACCAACGCTTGCGCAACTGCAGCCCCTGCTGGACATGGGCCCGTGGCCGGCGCTGGTGGCCTGCGCGGCGGCCATCGCCACCATTGCATTGGCGGTGGGTGCGCTGAGCTATGTGCAGCTCTACACCACGGCCCAGGTGGGGCACCGCATTACCTGGCAACTGCGTTGCACGCTGTTTGCGCACCTGCAGCGTCTGAGCCTGGCCTACCACCGCGCCAGCCGCAGCGGTGAGCTGCTCACCAAGGTGGCCGGCGATACCAACCTGTTGCGCGACCTGTTTGCCGAATGGCTGCTGACCTTTGCACGGCACGCACTCACGCTGGTGGCCATGCTCGCGGTGATGCTGTGGCTGAACTGGCAACTGGCGCTGGTGGTACTGGCCACGCTGCCGCCGCTGCTGGGCACGATCTACCTGCTCAACCGGCGCGTCAAGGCTTCGGTGCGTGAACAGCGGCGCTTTGAAGGGCGCATGGCGTCACGCCTGAACGAGGTGCTGAGCGCCATTGCGCTGGTGCAGGCCTTTGGCCGGCAGCAACACGAAGAGGGCCGCTTCCAAGCCGAGGTGCAGGCCAGCTACGAAAGTGGCATGCGCAGCACGCGCACGGCCGGCGCCATCAGCAAGGCCATCGCCGTGGTCAGCGCTGCCGGCACCGCCATCACCGTGTTGCTGGGCGCACGCGAGGTGCTGGTGGGCAGGCTGACGCCGGGTGAACTGCTGATCTTCATGGCCTATGTGGGCAGCCTGTACAAACCCGTGCGTGATCTGGGCCGGCTGTCGGCCAAGTTCTCGCGCGCCAGCGTCAGCGCCCAGCGGGTGGCAGAGATCCTGGACATCGCCCCCGATGCCCAGGACGCCCCCGACGCGATGGATCTGCGCGAGCCGGCCGGCGAGATCGTCTTCGAAGGCGTGGACTTTTCTTACCCTGATGGCCGGGTCGTGCTGCGCGGCCTGAACCTGCGCATCGCGGCCGGTGAACGTGTGGCGCTGGTGGGCGGCTCGGGTGCCGGCAAGAGCACGCTGGTGAGTCTGCTGCTGCGTTTGTATGAGCCCACGGCCGGCCGCATCCTGATGGACGGCGTGGACATCCGCCGCTACACGCGCGCCAGCCTGCGCCGCGAGATTGGCGTGGTGCCGCAGGACAACCTGCTGTTTGCCGTCTCGGTGCGCGAAAACATCGCGTACGGACGACCCGACGCGCCACAAGAAGCCATTGAACGCGCCGCCCAGGCGGCCCGCGCGCACGAATTCATTGTTGACCTGCCCCAGGGCTACGACACCGAACTTCCAGAACGCGGCAGCAGCCTGTCGGGCGGCCAGCGCCAGCGGCTGTGCCTGGCACGTGCACTGGTCAAGACGCCGGCCCTGCTGGTGATGGACGAGCCCACGGCGGCGGTGGACGCCACCAGCGCGCGGCTCATTCACGAGGCCGTGGCGCAGGTGCACCGCCACCGCACGCTGCTGATCATCGCCCATGACTTTGCCGACATGGCGCGCTACGACCGCGTGCTGGTGCTCGACGGCGGGCGGGTCGTCGAACAAGGCGCGCACGACACGTTGATGGCCGCGCGCGGCTGCTACCTGGCCCTGGTGGAGAGACGCCATGCATGAGCACACCGCACACGGCATGCAGCCCACGCTGCTGTTTTATTGCCAGCACTCGCTGGGCATCGGCCACCTCACACGCTCATTTGCGCTGGCGGCGGCGCTGACAAGGCGTTTTCGCGTGGTGTTTCTTAACGGCGGCCGGCTCCCACCCGGGGTGGAGGTGCCTGCCGACATCGAACGCATCGACCTGCCGCCGCTGGGCATGGATGACGGCCACACGGTGATCAGCCGCGACATCCTCTTTGACGTGAAGGCCGCACAGGCTGAGCGCCAGCGGCTCATGATGCAAGCGGTGGCCCGCACCCGGCCGGCCGTGCTGCTGGTGGAACTGTTCCCCTTTGGCCGCAAGAAGTTTGCCGGTGAGATCTTGCCGCTGATCCGTGCCGCGCGGCGTCAAGCCAATGGGCCGGCCCGGGTGGTGTGCAGCCTGCGCGACATCCTGGTGGACGCGCGGCCCGACCAGCAGCACCACGACGACCGCGCGCGCTGGCTCGCCGACCGCTACTTTGACGCCGTGCTGGTACACGCCGACCCGGCATTTGCACGGTTGCAGGACAGCTTCCGCCCCACCCAGCCACTGCGCACGCCCGTGCACTACACCGGCTTTGTGGTGCCCGCACGCCCGGCGCTTGCGCCCGTGCGCCGGGGCCGCCACCTGCTGGTGTCGGCAGGCGGCGGCATCGTGGGCGATGGCCTCTTTCGCGCCGCACTTGCCGCGCGCGACCTGTTGACCGAGCCGCTGCCGCTGCGCATCGTGGCCGGGCCCTTTCTGCCCGATGCGCAGTGGCTGTCGCTGCAGCGGCAAGTGCGCGGTCTGGCCGGCGTGGAAGTGCTGCGCCACGTGCCCGACATGGTGGTGGAGATGCGCCGCGCCCGCGTGTCGCTCAGCCAATGTGGCTACAACACGGCGCTCGATCTGGTGGTGTCTGGCGTGCCAGCGCTGGTGGTGCCCTACCGCACCGAAACCGAAAACGAGCAAAGCCAGCGCGCCCTGCGCCTGGCCGAAATGGGTGCCGTGCAACACCTGGGCAGCTATGCCGCCGCATCGCCCGCCACGCTGACGCGCGCCCTGACCGGCCTGCTGGACTTCTGGCCTCGCCCCGCCGCGCTGGCGCTGGACGGTGCGGCCCGCAGCACCGAGATCCTTGCCAGCTTGCTGTCCGGCAACCCGCTCACCCAAACCGAGGAGCTGCTTTGCCGCACGCCCTGAAGCCCGTGCTGCAGGCGCTGGATGCGCGCTCGCAGCCCCTGACCATGTTCCTGCGTGACGACGACGCAGGCTGGGGCGACGACGCCCTGTTCGCGCTGCTCGACTGCACGCAGCAGGCGGGTGTGCCCATTGACCTGGCCGTGATCCCGCAGGCCCTGACGCGACGCCTGGCCACGGCCTTGTGTGCCCGCATCGACGCGGCGCCCCGGCTGCTGGGTGTGCACCAGCACGGCCACGCCCACACCAACCACGAACTGGTGGGCCGCCGCTGCGAATTTGGCGCCAGCCGCACGGCCGTGGCACAGCGCAACGACCTGCGCCAGGGGCGTGCCCGGCTGCAGTCGCTGCTGGGCCACCGGCTCGACGACCACTTCACGCCACCGTGGAACCGCTGCGCACCGGGCACGCCCGCGTTGCTGGCCGAGGTGGGCATCACCGCCCTCTCACGCGACCGCACCGCCCCACCGCAACACGTATTGCCCGAGCTGGCGGTGGACGTGGACTGGTGCAAACACAGCGGGGGCCGGCGCGCCGACGCGCCCGCCCTGGTGCAAGCCCTGCTGCAGGCCGTGGCGCGACACGCACAAAACGCAGAGCCGCTGGGCCTGATGCTGCACCACGCGCAGATGGACCCGGCCGAGCTGCAACTGCTGGCAGGTTGGCTGCCGGCTTTGCGTGCGCACCCGCAGGTACGCTGGCAAACCATGCGCCAGTTGCTGGCGCAACGCGCTGCGGTGGCGGCGTGAAGACCTACCGCAGCATGCGCAGCGCCCTGGTGCTGGCCGCGGCTCTGGTCTGGTTGCAGACCAGCGCCGCGCAAAGCGCTGGCGCCCTTTCGCCAACACCGCCAACACCGCCAGCACCGCCCGCCGCCCTGGCTGGCGCGGCCGACGCTGCCGATGGCCGCATCGACGACCGCCGCCCGGCCGCGCCCACACCGCTGCGCCTGGGCACGGCCGTGGTCAAGCTGTCGGGCAGCTGGGAGTACGGTGACGAAAGGCGCAAGAACTTTGACCTGCAAGACAGCCGCGCCCGTGACCGCCGGGTGCGTGAGCACGAGATCAAGCTCGAAGCCCAGGCCGAACTGGGCGACGGCCTGAGTGCACGCTTGCAAGCGGTGCTGCTGCACGAAACGCGCCACACCCAGGGCACGGCTGGCGCATTGAAGCAGCACGCATTGGAGCGTGGCGAAATGTGGCTGCAGTGGGACCGCATCCAGGGCACGCCCTGGAGCCTGCAACTGGGCCGTGTGCCGCTGGTAGAACGCCGCTCGCTGTGGTGGGACGACGACGTGGACGCCTTGCGCCTGCGCACCGTGCAAGGCCCTTGGCGGCTGGACACCGGCTTGGCCCGCACGCTGTTGCGTGTGTCGTCGGCCGAACCCGGCATCGCATCCGACGAGCGCGGCGTGTGGCGCCAATGGGGCGAAGCGGGCTGGCGCTGGGCGCCGCGCCATCTGCTGGAAGCGCGCTGGCTGTGGGTGTCTGACCGTTCCGGCACACCGGCCGTGGGCACCGCCTGGCCCACGGGCACTTCGCCCGACAGCAGCGACTTGCAAGCCCGCTGGGCCGGCCTGCGCGCCAGCGGCGAATGGCGTGCGGCCACGGCGGGTGACAACCGCCTGGGCTACTGGGCCGAGGCGGTGTGGCTGCGCGGCCGCGAGCAGCGCACGGCCTTTGCCACGGCGGCGTCCGGCGCCGTCACGGCTGGCGCCACGGTGCAGCGCGCCGTGCGTGGCCAGGCCATCGACCTGGGCCTGAGTTGGACACTGGGCCTGCCCCTGCGGCCGTCTCTGACGCTGGCCTATGCCCGGGGGTCGGGTGGCGCCGACGACGACACGCAAGACCGCAACTTCCGCCAGACCGGTCTGCATGAAAACAAAGTCCGGCTGGCCGGCGTGAAGCGCCTGCGCCGTTATGGCGAACTGCTGCAACCCGACTTGAGCAACCTGGCCGTCACCACGCTGGGCACGGGCCTGCGCCTGCTGGGCAACAGTTCGCTGGAACTGGTGCTGCACCGCTACCGCCAGGCCGTGCCGGCGGCCCGTGTGGCCGGCGCGCGGCTGTCGGCAGTGCCCGAGGGCCTGCGGCCCGCGCTGGGCCGCGAGATCGACCTATTCCTGGCCGTGCGCGAATGGTCCTGGCTGGAATTGACCTTGCGCTGGTCACGCTTTGAACCCGGCGCTGCCTATGCCCCCAACCGGCGCGACACCGCGCAGGCGCTGGAGCTGGGTGCGGCGCTGAATTTCTGACCCACCCAACCCAGTACCCCTTGGAGGAATGCCATGAAACTTACCGTTGTCGGCACCGGATACGTCGGCCTGGTCACAGGCGCCTGCTTTGCCGAGATGGGCAACGACGTGCTCTGCGTGGATGTGGACGCACAAAAGATCGCCAGGCTGCGCCAGGGTGAATTGCCCATCTACGAACCCGGCCTGGCCGAGATCGTGCAGCGCAACGTCGAAGGCGGCCGGCTGCACTTCACCACCGACGTGGCCGAAGGCGTGCGCTTTGGCACCATGCAGTTCATCGCCGTGGGCACACCGCCCGGTGAAGACGGCAGTGCCGACATGCAGCACGTGCTGGCGGCCGCACGCTGTTTGGGCCAGCACATGACCGACTACAAGCTCGTCATCGACAAGAGCACCGTGCCCGTGGGCACGGCCGACGCGGTGCACCAGGCCATCACCCAGGCGCTGGCCGCACGCGGCGTGCAGGTGCCCTTCAGTGTGGTCAGCAACCCCGAGTTCCTGAAAGAGGGTGCGGCGGTAGAAGACTTCATGCGCCCCGACCGCATCGTGGTGGGCGCCGACGACGCACGTGCCGTGCTGCTGATGCGTGCGCTGTACGCGCCGTTTCAGCGTGCCCGCGACAAGCTGGTGCTGATGGATGTGCGCTCTGCCGAGCTCACCAAGTACGCCGCCAACGCCATGCTGGCCACCCGCATCAGCTTCATGAACGAGATGGCGCTGCTGGCCGAAAAGCTGGGCGCCGACATTGAACAGGTGCGGCGTGGCATCGGCAGTGACCCGCGCATCGGCCACCACTTTCTGTATGCAGGCTGCGGCTACGGCGGTTCTTGTTTCCCCAAGGACGTGAAGGCGCTGCTGCACAGCGCGGGTGGCCAGGGTGAACCGCTGCACCTGCTGCAAGCGGTGGAGCGCGCCAACCAGCGGCAGAAAGAGGTGTTGGCCGCGCGCGTGGTGGCGCGCTTCGGCCCCGATCTGAAGGGCCTGCACTTTGCGCTGTGGGGCCTGGCCTTCAAGCCCGAGACCGACGACTTGCGTGAGGCGCCGAGCCGGGTGGTCATTGAAGAATTGCTGCGGCGCGGCGCGCGTGTCACTGCCCACGACCCGCAGGCCATGGACGCGGCGCGCTTGGCCTATGGCGACCTGCAAGGCCTGGACTTCGCAGCCCAGCCCATGGACGCCTTGGCGGGTGCCGACGCGTTGATCGTGGTCACCGAATGGAAGGCCTACCGCGCCCCCGACCTGGACCGCGTGCGCCGGCTGCTGCGGCAGCCGCTGGTGTTTGACGGCCGCAATCTGTATGACCCGGCCCTGATGCAGGCGGCGGGCCTGGAGTACGTCGGCATAGGACGGGGCGGGCCGGTGCTGGACGTGGAGATGCCGCTGGCGTTGGCGGCCTGAGCGGGCCATGCCGCACTGGAGGCCACAAGGCCGCCCTCGGAAGGGCGTGCGCCGCCGACGCGCGGCCTGCCCGGACTGGTGCGACTGGCAGGAATCGAACCTGCGACGTGGCCTTCGGAGGGCCGCATGATATCCACTTCACCACAGTCGCTGCGTGGGCAGCCGGGCATTCTAGCGCCCGTGCTTTGCGCGCTTGGGCACCTTGCTACGGGGACGCCTGCGGGCTCCCTATAATCCGCCGGTTTTGCCCGCCCAGCCCCGAGGATTCCATGAGCGATTCGCACACCCAAGCCCACGCCAGCGCGGCGCACGACGACGGCCCGCATGAGGGCCCGATCAAGACGCCCAAACAATTGGTGCTGGCCGTGCTGGCCTCGTTTTTGGTGCCCATCATGGTCATCATCTTGCTGGTCAATTACGTGGACTTTGGTGCCAAGCCCAGCGCGGGCAGCCAGGGCCTGGAAGAAGAAGCCGTGGCCAAGCGGCTGCAACGGGTGGGCTCGGTGCAGGTCCGTGACGCTTCTGCCCCCGCCGTGCTGCGCACGGGCGAGCAGGTCTACCTGGCGCAATGCGCGGCCTGCCACGCCGCCGCCGTGGCTGGTGCGCCCAAGTTTGGCGATGCCGCCGCCTGGGCCCCCCGCGTGAAGACGGGTTACGACGCGCTGCTCAATTCCGCCCTGAAGGGCAAAAACGCCATGGGTGCGCAAGGTGGCGGCGAATTCAGCGACTTTGAAGTCGGCCGTGCCGTGGTGTACATGGCCAACAACGGCGGCGGCAAGCTCGACGAGCCCAAGGCGCCGGCCGCGCCCGCCGCGTCAGCTTCTGCTGCCGCGCCGGCCAAGTAAGCGCGCCACACACGCTGCCCAAGGCCACCCTTGCGGTGGCCTTTTTTACGGGCGCTCAGCGTGCCTGCGGTGGCGCCGGCAAGGGCTGCAACAGGTAGCCAAAACGTGCCGGCATCTGCGCAAAGGGCAGTTCTTGCGGCCGCCAGTGGCCGGCCTCCACGGCCAGCGCGGCCACACCCATGTCCATGGTGTGCACCAGGCCCAGCCCCAGGTCGGTGTCCAGAAAGAGCCGGCCGTTCTCGTCCAGCCAGGCGCTGTGCACCTGCGCGCCCAGGCCGGTGTGCGCAGTGACAGGCCAGCCCGGCGCATCGGCCACGCGCCACACCCAGGGCGCGGCTTGCAACTCCACGTACACACGCTGCGGGCCGTTCTGAAAGAACCAGGCGCCGGCTTCGTCGTGTGCGTAGTTGCGATGGATGAATTCGAGCAGCTTCTCGTGCTCGATGCGGCTGCCCTTGACTTGCGGAAACGGGCCGGCGGCCTGGATGCGCTCGTCGCGCATGAACCACTGGCCGCGTGCGTCCAGCGCCAGCCAGCCGTGGCAGTGCGGCACGTGGGGCCACTTGCGCAGCGCGGCTTTGACGATTTCGTCCATGCGCGCAACGCTACCCCATCAGCCGTGCGCGGCCAGCCAGTCGGCCACGGCCTGTGGCATGGCCAGCACGTGGGCCGGGTAAGCGCCGTGCGGGAAGCCCACATGCCCGCCGTGTGCCGGTTGCCACAGCGTGACGCAGCCCGACGCTGCCTGCCAGGACGTGGCCGGCAAGCACGCGGCCGGCACAAACGGGTCGTTGCGCGCATTCAGCACCAGCGCCGGGATGCGCAGCGCCGCCAGGTGTGGTTTGGCCGAGGCACGGGCCCAGTAGTCGGGGGTGTCCTTGAAGCCATGCAAAGGCGCGGTGAAGACGTTGTCAAACTCGAACAGCGTGCGTGCGGCGGCGAGCCTGTCACGGTCAAACAGGCCCGGGTGTTGTTGCCACTTGGCCAGCGCCTTGGGCTTCATGCTGGCCAGAAACATGCGTGAATAGACGAGCCAGTTGAAGCCCCGGTCTATGGCCGCACCGCTGGCCGCCAGGTCGATGGGTGAACACACGGCGGCCACCGCACCGGCCGTGGCGGCTGCGCTGTGGCCCGCCTCTTGCGCCCAGCGCAGCAGTGCATTGCCACCCAGGGACACGCCCACCACGCGCAACGGCGCGGCACTGCGCTTGCGCAGCCTTTCAAGAATCCAGCCGATCTCTTCAAAGTCACCCGAGTGGTAGGCCCGGGGGGCGCGGTTGAGTTCACCCGAGCAGCCGCGAAAGTGCGGCACGCTGAAGGCCCAGCCGCGCTGCTGCGCCACGCTGGCAAAGGCTTGCGCGTACTGGCTTTGCGAACTGCCTTCCAGGCCGTGAAAGAGCACCAGGTGCGGCGCTGCTGCTGCTGCCGGCGCGGCGGGCGTGAGAGCGGGCGTGGGTCCTGGCGCGGGTGCGAGGTGGTCCACGTCGATGAAGTCACCGTCGGGCGTTTCCCAGCGCTCGCGCACAAACTGCGGCGCCGGGCCCAGATGGCGGCGCGCGCGTGTGGCGGCCCAGATGGTCTGCAGGTTGCCACCCGGCAGCCAGCGCGGGGCGCGGTAGTGCTGCACTGCGGGTCAGTGCAGTGTGGTGGGCGCGTCGCCGCTTGCCGGCGGCCGCTCGTGCGGCGTGCCGGGGCTGGCGTGGTGGGCCAGCAGCCGCCAGCCCTGCACCGTTTTCACGTACACGTTGGTGGCCAGCACCCAGGCCGTTTGTGTGCCTTGTTGCGCGGTGACGCTGATGCGCTCTACCAAGTGGTGCACGGCGGCGCCCAGGTGCTGCAGGCGGTGCACTTGCTCGGGCACCACGGGGATGCCGCCGCCGCTGCCAAACACGCCTTCAAAGCTGGCGCGTATGGCGCCTGCGCCTATGAAGCTGCCGCCGCCCGGGTGCACGCAGACGATGTCTTCGTCGTCGGCCCACACGGCCATCAGGCGCTCGATGTCGGCGCGCTGCAGCGCTTCATAAAACTGCGCTTCCAGGTCGTCGGGGCTGTCACCCAGGGTGACGACGGCAGCGGGGGGTGGCAGGCGTGGCACGGCGGTTCAGCGGAAGACCACGCACTTGTGGCCGTTGACCAGCACCCGGTGCTCCAACTGCCAGCGCACGGCACGCGCCAGCACGATGCATT
>CAZUKT010000010.1:0-24568 GCA_964620975.1 uncultured Rubrivivax sp.
ACCCCAGCAACCTGGTGCGCGACAAGATGTACTGGTGGTTTGTGGTGCACCTGTGGGTGGAGGGCACCTGGGAGCTGATCCTGGGCGCGCTGCTGGCCTATGTGCTGATCAAGACCACGGGCGTGGACCGCGAAGTCATCGACAAGTGGCTCTACCTCATCGTCACCATGGCGCTGGTCACCGGCATCCTGGGCACGGGCCACCACTTTTTCTTCATCGGCCTGCCGGGTTACTGGCAGTGGGTGGGCAGCATCTTCAGTGCGCTGGAGCCGATCCCGTTTTTCATGATGACGCTGTTTGCCTTCAACATGGTGCAGCGGCGCAAGCGCGAGCACCCCAACCAGGCGGCGGTGTTGTGGGCCGTGGGCACGGCGGTGATGGGCTTTCTGGGCGCGGGCCTGTGGGGCTTTGCGCACACGCTCAGCCCCGTCAACTACTACACCCACGGCAGCCAGATCACGGCGGCCCACGGCCACCTGGCGTTTTATGGCGCCTACGTGCTGGTGGTGATTGCCATGATCAGCTACGCCATGCCGATTCTGCGTGGGCGCGAGGCCAACCCCAAGCGCGCGCAGCACTGGGAGATGTGGAGCTTCTGGATCATGAGCATCGGCATGGGCGTCATGGTGCTGGCGCTGACTGGCGCGGGCATCCTGCAGGTGTGGCTGCAACGCATGCCCACAGAAGGCGCCATGGGCTTCATGGCCACGCAAGACCAGTTGCGGTTTTTCTACTGGGTGCGCGTGGGCGGGGGTGTGATGTTCCTGGGCGGCTTGCTGGTGTACCTGGCCAGCTTCTTTGTCGGCCCGGGCGCCGACGAGCAAGAGGCCCTGCCAAACGGCCGCCTGCGCGCGGCCTGAGGACGGCCGCGTGGACATGACGCCTGCACGCCAGATCGCCGCCACGCCGTTTTATGCGGCGCAGGGCGACGAATGCACGCTCTTTGCACACGCCCACGCGGCGCGGCTGCCGCTGCTCATCAAAGGGCCCACCGGCTGCGGCAAGACGCGGCTGGTGGAGCACATGGCCGCGCGCCTGGGTCGGCCCCTGGTCACCGTGAGCTGCCACGACGACCTGAGCGCGGCCGACCTGGTAGGCCGCCATCTCATCGGCGGCGGCGACACGGTGTGGGCCGACGGCCCCTTGACACGCGCCGTGCGCCAGGGCGCCATCTGCTATCTGGACGAAGTGGTCGAAGCGCGCAAGGACACCACCGTGGTGCTGCACCCGCTGGCCGACGACCGGCGCGCCTTGCCAGTGGAGCGCACGGGTGAACTGCTGTGCGCGCCGCCGGGTTTCATGCTCGTCATCAGCTACAACCCGGGTTACCAAAACCTGCTCAAGGGCCTGAAGCCCAGCACACGCCAGCGGTTTGTGGCACTGACGCTGGGCTACCCCCGGCCCGACACCGAGCAACTCATCGTGCAGGCCGAAAGCGGCTGCACCGTGGCAGTGGCGGCAAGCCTGGTGCGCCTGGCACAGGCGCTGCGGCGGCTCACCGACCACGACCTGGAAGAAACCGCCAGCACTCGTTTGCTCGTGATGGCCGCACGCCTGGTGGCGGGCGGGCTGGCGCTGCCCGCAGCCTGCCACGCAGCCATCGTGGACGCCCTGACCGATGACGCCGACACCACCGCCGCGCTGACCGAGGTGGTGCGGGCCGTGGTGGGCGACGGCGCCTGACGCGCGGCGCCAGCGCTTGCCTTTCATGCCACGGAGCAGCCCCTGCGCGGCAGACCTGCCGCACGGCAGCGCCGCAGCGCTGGAGTCGCACCGCCTGGCCCGCCTGCAGCGCTTTCGGCGCGCCCTGCAAGGGGCCTTCTTCTTGCTCTTTCTCTGCGCCCCGGCGCTGAACCTGCTGCGTTTTGACCTCACCGAAACCCAGCTCTGGGTGCTGGGCTTCAAGTGGAGCCTGGGCATAGACGCTTTTGTGCGCGGCGAGATCACGGCCACGCAGGCCGCGCTGTCCATCGTTGTGCGCGGCATGCTGCCCGCCTTGCTGCTGGTGGGCGGCTTCATGACCGTGGCCTACAAGTACGGGCGGCTGTACTGCGGCTGGTTGTGCCCGCACTTTTCGCTGGTGGAAACGCTCAACGACCTGCTGCACCGCGCCACCGGCAAGCTCAGCATTTGGGACCGCCAGCCCACACCCCGCGGCAGCCGCCAGCCGCAGCGCCGCTGGTGGCCGCTGTTGGTGCTGAGCTGCGCCGTGTTCGGCTTTTTGTGGGCCATCACGCTGCTGACCTACCTGCTGCCACCGGCCCAGGTGTGGAGCAACTTGCTGCAGGGCACGCTGACGCCCAACCAGGCGCGCTTCTTGGGCATAGGCAGCCTCGTGTTCACGGCCGAGTTCTTGCTGGCGCGCCACTTGTTTTGCCGCTTCGGCTGCGCTGTGGGGCTGTTCCAGAGCCTGGCCTGGATGGCCAACCCCAAGGGCCTGGTGATTGCCTTTGACCGTGACCGTGCGCGGGACTGCCGCAGTTGCAGCACCGACATGGCACAAGGCGGTGCGGCCTGTGACCACGCCTGCCCGATGCGGCTGACACCACGCAACATCAAGCGGCTGATGTTTGCCTGTGTGCAGTGCGGTCAGTGCATCACCGAATGCGAGGCCTCGCACACCAAGCAGCCACGCAAGCCCAACCTGGAATGGAAGGTCGGCCTGGACGCGGTGCGCGAAACCCTGCGCCAACGCAAGGGCTGACCATGGAAGAGTGGATCGGCGAACACTGGCACCGTTTCATCACCCGCGTGGCCGACCGCAGCCACGCCGAGCAGGCCGTGTCTTTGGCCAGCGTGCAGCGGGCGGCAGGCTTGCTCTTCCACGCGGCCGGTGGTGCGCCGGGGGTGCGCATCGTGCCCGCCGGGCTGGCTCGTGTGGGTGGCCCACGCAACTGGCTGCAAGGCCTGGCCGGCAGCGGCAAGCGTGCGGCCGTGGCGCGGCTGGACGCCGACACGCTGGCCCTGCCGCCCGTGGTGGCGGTGTTTGACGACGCCGCGCTGAACCGTGACTTGTACCTGTGGCTGGCCGCGCTGGCGGCATTTCATGAACCGGGGCAAGGCTGGATCGCCGGCAACCTGGCGGCCACGCAGCGGGCGCTGCTGCACTGCCCTGGCCTGGCGCCGCGCTGGCAGCGCTTGTTGGCCGCGCACCTGTCGCAGCGCCCCGCCATAAACGGGCTGCGTGGTGACGCGGCCTGGGCCGAGGCCGCGGTGCAGGCCGCGCTGCAAGGGGCTGTGGCTGCCACGCCGGCGTGCACTGCAGCACCAGCGCCCACGGACATTGCCAGCGCCCATCGCAGCGCCAACACGTCAGCGATGCATCTGGTGGCGCCGGTGTGGCTGTGGCTGGAAGCAATGCCCACGCCGCCGGCCACGGCGGCACGCCAGCCGGCCACGCGCTCCGAGGGCGCGAACCCGGCCCAGTCGCCCAGTGCCACCAGCAACACACGGCGCCGCACACAACAGGCCGAAGCACGGCCCGGCCGTGCGCCGCTGCTGCTGCCGTCGCGCACCGAGTCGCTGCTGACCTTTGCCGAACACGTGCCGCTGGACCGCGCCGAAGACGACCAGGACGACGGCAACGCCCTGGCCGCCGCCGACGACATGGAGCAGCTCACGCTCAGCCGCGACGGCGCCGCGCCCGCCTCACGCGTCAAGTTTGATCTGGACCTGCCCAGCGCCAGCGCCGACGACCAGCCGCTGGGTGCCGGCGAGACCCTGCCCGAGTGGGACTGGAAGCACCAGCGCCTGTTGCCCGCGCACTGCCACGTCAGCACCCTGGTGGCCAACCCCGGCGCACCCTTCAAGCCCACGGCGGCCCTGCGAGCCACGGCACGCCAGATGCGCCGCCGGCTCGAGGTGCTGCGCGCCGCGCCGCGCTGGGTACACGCCTGTGCCGACGGCGACGCTCTGGACCTGGACGCCTGGGTGCGCCACAGCAGCGAAGCCCGCAGCCCGGCCGTGCCTGACGACCCGCGTGTCTTCAAGCGCCTGCAGCGTGGTGAGCGCAGCCTGGCCACGCTGCTGCTGGCCGACCTTTCACTGTCTACCGACGCACACGTCAACAACGAGCAGCGGGTCATCGACGTCATTCGTGACGCGCTGTTTGTGTTTGGTGAAGCGCTGCAGGCCACCGGTGACCCGTTTGCCATGCTGGGCTTCAGCTCGGTGCGGCGCCAGCACGTGCGCATGCAGCATCTCAAGGGCTTTGACGAACCCTGGAACGCCGCCGCACAAGGGCGTGTGGGCGCCATCAAACCGGGCTACTACACGCGCATGGGCGCGGCGCTGCGGCTGGCCACACGGCGGCTGGTGCAGCGGCCCGAGAGGCAGCGCCTGCTGCTCATACTGACCGACGGCAAGCCCAACGACATTGACGTGTACGAAGGCCGCTGGGGCATTGAAGACACACGCCACGCGGTGCTGGAGGCACGGGCCGCCGGACTGCTGCCCTTTTGCCTGAGCATTGACGAAGAAGCGCACGACTACCTGCCCCACCTGTTTGGGCGCCAGGGTTGGGCACATGTGCAACGCCCGGCCGAGCTGCCCACACGGCTGGCCGCCGCCTACGCGCGGCTGACACGTTGAGGGCCGGCCCGGCAAACTGGCCAAGCAGCCGGGTTTGAACCCACAATTCAGCCCCGCCCCGACCCCAGAAGAGCCGCCTCTTGGACCACCGCAGCTTTGACGTCCCGCGTTACCTGGCCACGCTGCCCTTGTTCAGCGACCTGAACCCGCCTGAACTTGAACGCCTGGCCACCGGTTGCCACATCCGTCGCCTGGGGCGCGGCGACATGGTGTTTCGGGTGGGCGAGGCGTGCAATGAATTCCACGTCACGGTCACGGGCCAGGTCAAGCTCTTTGCCTTGTCACCGGCGGGCCAGGAAAAAATCATCGAACTGGTAGGCCCCGGCCACAGTTTTGCCGAAGCGCTGATGTTTACCGACCGCCCCTACATCATCAACGCACAGGCGCTGACCGATACGCTGCTGCTCACCGTCAGCAAGGCGGCAGTGCTGACCGAGATCACCGAAGACTCACGCTTTGCGCTGCGCATGCTGGCCGGCATCTCACGCCGCCTGCACGGCCTGGTGCAGGACGTGGAAGCCTACGCGCTGCGCAGTGGTGTGCAGCGTGTCATTGGCTACCTGCTGCGCAACCAGGCGGTGGACGAAGGCACGGCGCAGGCCGAGGCGGTGACCGTGTCGCTGCCGGTGAGCAAGGCCACGCTGGCGTCGCGGTTGAGCCTGACGCCCGAGTACTTTTCTCGCGTTCTGCACGAGCTTGAAGCGGCCGGGCTGATTGAGGTGGACAAACGCGACATCCGCATCCTGGACCTGGCCGGCCTGGCGCGTTACCCGCAGGCCGGGCCGGCATAACACGCCATGCAGCGCACGCTGTCGCTGTCCACCAAGCTCGGCGCCATTGGCGGCGTGCTGATGCTCATGGCCATGGCGTCCATCGGCCTGACCTTGTGGGTGACCTGGCAGCTTGAAGGCGGCGCGGCGGCGGTGAACGAAGCCGGCCGCATGCGCATGCAGACCTGGCGCCTGGCGCAGACGCTGCCCGGGCAAGACAGCGCACGCCTGCAGCAGCAACTGGCGCAGTTTGAGCAAACGCTGGGGCTCTTGCGCAGCGGCGACACATCACGCCCGCTGTTTGTGCCGCGCGACGACGAGTCGCAAAAGACCTTTGCCGACGTGCAGGCCGGCTGGCTGGCGCTGCGCAGCCCCTGGGCCACCGTGCCGCCACCCAGCGCCGACGCTGTGGCCGCGCAGGCCGAGGCTTTTGTGGGCCGCATCGACGCCTTTGTCACCGCCATTGAAACGCAGCTGGCGCGCTGGACCACGGTGCTCAACGCCTTTCAGTTTGTGATGATGGCGCTGGCCATCATCAGCGCCGTGACGCTGCTGTATGCCGCTTACCTGTTTGTCTTCAACCCGTTGTCGCGGCTGAAGGCCGGCCTGGCACGGGTGGGCGAAGGCGACCTGTCGGCGCGCGTGGAAGTGGACAGCAGCGACGAGTTCGGCGAGCTCTCGGTGGGCTTCAACCGCATGGCGCACACGCTGCAGGCGCTGTACCAGAACCTGGAGTCGCGTGTGGCCGAAAAGACCCTGGGCCTGGAAACCGAACGTGCCCGCCTGGCCGCCTTGTACGAAGCCGCCGCGTTTGTGGCCAGCGCGTCCACGCTGGAGGCGCTGGCCCAGGGTTTTGCGCAGCAGGTGCGGCGCGTGGCGCGGGCCGATGCGTCTGCCGTGCGCTGGTCTGACGAATCCAACCAGCGTTACCTGCTGCTGGCGTCTGACTGCCTGCCCCAGCATGTGGTGGACGCCGAGCAGTGTGTGCCCACCGGCGGCTGCTTCTGCGGCCAGCCGCAGGCCGACGCGCAGACGCGGGTGATCCCCATCCGCCCCGTGCCGGGCACCGACATGCCGGGCCACTGCGAACGCGCGGGTTTTGAATCGGTGGCCAGCGTGCCGGTGCGGCTGCACGAGCGCCTGGTGGGTGAAATCAACCTCTTCTACCGCCACACGGCCACGCTGTCTGGCGAAGACCGCACCCTGCTGGAAACCATGGCCAGCCACTTGGCCGGCGCCATAGAAGGCCTGCGCGCCGGTGCCCTGGAACGTGAAGCCGCCGTGGCCGAAGAGCGCAGCCTGCTGGCGCGCGAGCTGCACGACTCCATTGCACAAAGCCTGTCCTTCCTGAAGATACAAGCCAGCCTGCTGCGCGACGACATCAAGAAAAACGAACCGGCCCAGGTCAGCCGCACCCTGGCCGAGCTGGACGCTGGCATACGCGAAAGCCTGGCCGACGTGCGCGAGCTGCTGGTGCACTTTCGCACCCGCACCAACTGCGAAGACATCACGCCCGCGCTGCGCACCACGCTGACCAAGTTTGAACATCAAACCGGCCTGGCCACGCACCTGCAGGTTGAAGGCGAAGGTTTGCCGCTGGACGCCGACGTGCAGGTGCAGGTGCTGCATGTGGTGCAGGAGGCGCTGTCCAACGTGCGCAAACACGCGCAGGCGCGTGCGGTGTGGATTGAAGTGCAGCAAAGCCCGCTGTGGCGCGTGGAAGTGCGCGACGACGGGCGCGGTTTTGACGTCGGCGGGCCCATGGCCGACGAGACCCATGTGGGCCTGCGCATCATGCGCGAGCGCGCCGAGCGTGTGGGCGCCACGGTGGAGGTGGCCTCGGTGCCGGGCTCGGGCACCTGTGTGGTGTTGACGCTGCCGCAGCGGCAAGGCGGCGTGCTGGCCACCGCACCGGCGTCGGCAGCTTCAACCACTTCGGCCGTGAGCGCATAAAGGCATGACGGCCGCCATGCCCGCACCCAGGCCCGCCCCCATCCGCATCCTGGTGGTGGACGACCACACGCTGTTCCGCCGTGGCCTGATTGCGCTGCTGAGCGCACAGCCCGAATTCACGGTGGTGGGTGAGGCCGGTGACGCCGGTGAAGCACAACGCCGTGCCGCCGAACTGCAGCCCGACGTGCTGCTGCTCGACAACCACCTGCCGGGCGTGAACGGCGTGGACGCGCTGCAAGGCCTGCGTGAAGTGGCACCCCGCGCCAAGGTGCTGATGCTCACCGTCAGCGAAGACGGCGCCACGCTGGCGGCCGCACTGCAGCGGGGTGCCAGCGGCTACTTGCTGAAGACGGTGGACAGTGACGTGCTGGCCAGCGCCATCGTGCGCGCCATGCGCGGTGAATCCACCATCAGCCCCGAAATGACGGGCAAGCTCGTCACTGCCTTCCAGGCCCTGCAAGGCAGCGCGCCCGCTGCGGCAGCGGCAGCGGCGGTGGCGCAAGACCCGGTGCAGGCCCTGTCGCCGCGAGAAAGGCAGATCCTGGCCGAGATTGCACGCGGTGCCAGCAACAAGGAAATCGCCCGCACGCTGGACATTGCCGAGGCCACGGTGAAGATCCACGTGCAGCACATCCTGCGCAAGCTCAACCTCACGTCACGCGTGCAGGCCGCCGTGTACGCGGCCGGCCGGCCCGGCTGAAGGCGCAACGTGTTGGTTTGATGGCCTTCAGCGCGGCGCGGCCGCGTGCACGGCCTTCAGCGCGCAGCGGCCGCCTGAATCGCCTGCCGCGCCGCCACCCGCGCTGCCTGCGGCAAGAACGAATGTTCGGCCGCCTGCAGCGCCATGGCCAGCAGGTCGGCTTCGGTCAGCGGTGTGTGCAGCAGCAAGTCGGCTGCCTCGCCACTGTGCGTGAGGCAGCTCATGAGGCGGTTGTCGGTGTGGTAGCTCAGGCTCACGCCCGCATGCCACAGCGCGGTGATGGGGTGGCTGGCCAACGAGTCGGCCGCGCCGGTGTGCACATTGCTGGTGGGGCACACTTCCAGGTGCAGGCCCAGCGCCTTGGCCTCGTCCACCAGCGCGGTGCGCGCCGGGTCGAGCAGCGCGTCCACCAGGCGCACGCCGTGGCCGATGCGGCGCGCACCCAGGCGGCCGGCTTCCAGCACACGCTCGGCCACGTCGGCCTCTCCGGCATGCAGCGTGATGGACAGGCCGGCTTCTTGCACCCGTTGCAGCGCCTTGGCGTGCTGGGCCGGCGGGTGGCCGTATTCAGCGCCGGCCAGGTCAAAGCCCACCACGCCCTGGCCCTGGTAGCGCAGCGCCAGGCGGGCGGCGCGCTCGGTCTCTGCGGGCGGCAGGTGGCGCATGGCGCAGACGATCAAACCGCTCTTTTGCAGCAGGGGCAGCGGGCTGCGCGCCAGGCCGGCCAGCAGCGCCTCTACCGCCGCTTCACCGGGCACGCCGTGCGATTCAAACAGCAGCGGCGCAATGCGGAATTCAGCCAGCACGGCGCCGTCTGTCGCCGCGTCTTCGGCGGCCTCGAAGGCCACCCGTTCCATGGCCGCCGGGCTGGACATGGCCTCTACCGTGAGGGCAAATCCTTCCAGGTACTTCATCAGGCTGCCAGCGTGGGCGTTGGCGTCAAACCAGGCCGCCAGCGTGGCCTCGTCGGGTGCGGGTGGCGCCATGCCCCGTGCCCTAAGCAAGGCCAGCAGCGTGGCCACACGCAGGCCGCCGTCCAGGTGTTCGTGCAGCAACACCTTGGGCAGGGCATGGGCGCGGGACAGCGCGGCGGGGCGGTCAAGGGGCGTGTTCATGGGGTGATGCTAGCGACGCGCCCGGCGTTGGCGATGCGCACGGCGGCCCGGGTCACAACCAGCGTGCGCGGCGGAAGCGCCACCAGACGAAGCCGCAGGTGCTGACGATGAGGCCCAGCGCGGCGGGGTAGCCCCAGGTCAGCTTGAGCTCGGGCATGTGCTCAAAGTTCATGCCCCAGATGCCGGCAAACGCAGTGGCCACGGCAAAGATCGCGGCCCATGCCGCCAGGCGTTTGGTGACTTCGCTTTCTTCAATGGTGGCCATCGACAGATTGACGGTGATGGCTGTGGTGATGGTGTCGCGAATGGAATCAATGGCCGCGTCGATGCGTGCCAGGTGGTCGCCGACATCGCGGAAATAGGCCTGCGTTTTTTCGCACACGGCCGGCACGCGCCCGCCATGCAGCTTGCCCACGCACTGCAGCAGCGGCGACACCGCGTGTTTCATCACCACCACCTGGCGCTTCAGCGCATACAGGCGCTGGATGTTCAGCCGCGTGGCGCCGGGTATGAAGATGCGTTCTTCAATGCTTTCAAGCTCGGTCTGCAGCACTTCAAGGGTGGGAAAGTAGCGGTCCACCACCGCGTCCATCAGCGCGTACAAGACATAACCCGAGCCCTGCTTGAGCAGGTGGGGTTCATGTTCACAACGCTCGCGCACGCCCAGAAAATTCTGCTTGCTGCCCGTCCTGACCGACAGGATGTAGTTCGGGCCTGCAAACACCGCCACCTCGCCCACCTTGAGTTCGCCGTCGATGAACTCCACGAGCTGCATCACCACAAAAAGTGCCTCGCCGTATTCCTCAACCTTGGGGCGTTGGTGGCCGTGGCTGGCGTCTTCGACGGCCAGCGGGTGCAAGTCAAATTCCAGCCGCATGGCGTCGAGTTCTTGCGCCGAGGGGTCGCGCAGGGCCACCCAGACAAAACAGTCGGGCGTTTCCAGGTAGTCGCTGATTTCTTCGATGGGCAGGTCGACGAGCCGTTCGCCTTCTTGGTAGGCAACGCAGTTGATCAGCATGGGGTCATGTCCCTCGCAAAAGCCGCGATGATGCCGTCAACATGGGCTGCATGGTGGTGGCTGCGGGCGGCATCAGGGGCTTGGCGGGCAGGTCGGGCTCAACAGGCATCAGCGGGCATCAGTGGGCATCGGCGCTGGGCAGCGTCCAGCGCCAGGTTCACGTGCAGCACATTCACACGCGGCTCACCCACAAAGCCCCAGAACCGGCGCCCGGTGTGCTCAGCCACCGTTCCAAACGCCAACGCTGTCAGGCGCGTCCAGGTCTCATTCCATGCTCGGGCACAGGCTGCGTCCGGGGCATGCCACCGGACCGGCGTTTCGGTGCCTGTTGACACCGTCCTGCAGCGACCGCAATCCAGGCTTGACGCCAGGCGCCGAAAGCTTGGCCGATGCGCTTTGTCGTGGCGCCGTCTCCTGCGTCCGAGGATGACCTGGAGCTTCTCTTTGACTTCTGGCTCGACCGGGCCGAGACGACCGAAGGCCTGGACCGCGCCCAAACTGCGACAAACGCGATCAGTGCGACGGCACAGCACACGGTGGCGAATACGCCATTGAGCTTCCGCAAAGCGGCCCAGAACCCAGCGCAGCGGAAACTGATCATTCCGTTCGGCGGTACCGGGTGCGTCTCTCTGTACGAGATCGTCAGCCCGTCAAAAGTGGTGTTGCTGGCGGTGCGCCACCAGCATGAAGAGGACGATCAGGGAGAGGGTGAGCCAAGCTGCTGCCGCGTGGCACCTGCCGCCCGCGCGAGGCCATCGTGAGCACTGGCGGACAGGCCTGGATGGCGGTGGTGGCGGTTGTCAGCGTGAATGGCCGGGCTGCCTCGGCAACCTGGAATTTGACCTTCGCCAAAGCCGTTGGGAAATCAGCGTTGGTGACCGTGATCGTTCACGACTGTCCCTCCGAAAACGATGCCAAGTTCGCCTGCGAACGGCTGCACGCGAAGGTTGCGAACGGGCGCTGACGGCCCATCGGCGACATTTATGCCCCTGAACTCGTCGCCACGAAGCAGCCGGTCGGATCACAACGCAAGCAACCGCACGATGCGTCACATCAGCAAGCGCACACAGGCAGGCGGCACTTTGGGAGATTGAGGCCCCGCGTGCGTCTTGCGACCGTGCGGGCTCATCACTTCGTCAGGGCGGCGGCGGGCGCTGAAGAGCCGCTGTCTTGGCGCCGCGACTTCACTTCTTGCCCTGCGTCCGCGCGTCGCTGGCACTCCATTTCGCCAGCGTCAGCCTAGCCTCGGGGTCACCTGCAGCCGCCAGGGGCTTCAGTTGCTCGCGCGCCTTGGGCAGTGACTTGTTGCGACCCAGACCTTCGCTGTAGATTGTCGCCAAAGGCCAGCGTGCGCTGTCGTCACCGCTCTTCAGGCTGGCCTCAAGCCAATCGGCGGCTTCGCTGAACTGCGCGTGCTGGGCCTGTTGCGGCTGGCGGGCGGCGGGCGGCTGGGCGCCGCGTGCCGTCTGTGCATCCAAATACAGGCGCTGGGCCAGGATGGACACCGCCGTGGCGTCGCCGCCCTGCGCATCGAGATAGAGCGTGTTCTTGGCCACGACGGCGTCTTCAGGCGTGGTGGGCACATCGCCGCCCAGCGTCACCACAGCCCACAGGCGCATGGCCGCTTTGTCGCCCCCAAACGCCAGCTCGCGCAGGCGCGGCAATGCGGGCTCAAAGTTGGCGCGATGCTGGCGGGCAAGCGCCTGCTCGGCCTTGGTGCTGCCGCCATTGGCGTCCGCATTCGCGGCAGCGTTGATGAGCTTGTAGCGGGCAAGCATGGGCCCAGCCACGGTTTCGAACTCAACCTCACGCGTCAGCGCCAGCTCGTCAGCGCTTTTTGGGGAGCTCATGCTGGCGCGAAGCTGGGCCATCATTGCGTCGCCCTCGGCAACGGAAATCGGCCCCGCCTCGCCACGGTAATGCAGCTGCGCCCAACGCAGCAGTACACGCCACTTGTCGAGACTTTGCACACCGCCGCGCTGTAGCGTCTGCAGGGCCATGGCTTGGTTGCCAGCGGCCAAGTAGGCATTGACCAGCGGCACCGGATTGCTGAAGGTGTAGCGCGCCTTTTCGAAGTAGCTCACCGCCTTAGACGCATCGGCGCGACCATCACTGCGCTCCAGCCACAGCCTGCCCAGCATTTCGAGATGGTGGAGCTCCATCTTGTGGCCGGGCGGCGGCTCCTCCAGAGAAGCCGCACGCTTCCAATCGCGCGCTTGCACCGCAAACCGCAGGCGCCCGTACCAATTGATGCGTGGTTCCAACCAGGCCCACATGGCGTCGGCCTTGGCCGGGCTGATGGCCGTGGGCAAGGCGCGTTCCTGGCCACTGTAGATGCCGTACAGCGTGGTCACCACGGTCTCGCGTGACAGCTCGCCACCGCTGGCATCCAGCGCACGGCGGCCCAGGTCCTCCCAATGCGCCAGGATCTCAGCTTGGTGCTGGCGCGCGGCCATGGGGTTGGCCGTGAGCAGACGCGTCACTGCGGCCTGGTCGACCAGGTAACCCCATTCTTGCCAGCCGGCCGGCACCGCCAGCGGCAGCGTTTTCAGCCATTCGATGGCACGCAGCAGGTCGGGCTGCAGAGTTGTGTCGCCGCTGGCCAGTATTTGCGCCAAGTAGCCAGCTGCCAGCGCACGCCCCAAGCCCTTGTGCTTGGGGTCGGGCTGGGTCAGCACTGTGGGCAGCGACTGCATCTCATGCACCTTCTCAAACAGCGCCACGGCCGCTGCCATCCGCGTGGGCGGGGTCTTGGCATAGAAGGCGAAGGCTTCCTGCGCGGCGGCCACATCGCCCACTACCGCGGCTTTGTCGCGCCATTCGTGCCCGGCCGGGTCGGTGCGCGCAAAGTGGTTCCAGACCGGGCTGTAGGCCTCTGGCACTCCCCGCTGCGCCGCGAACAACGCCACTTCGTGGAACTCGTCCCGGTTGCGTTCGATGTAAGTGTTCTTGTACGCAGGCGCCGTGTACACGCCCAGCCATGCCCGGGCGTCTTCCATGTTGTTGCTTGCTAGGGCGCGCCGTTTGGCGACATCGAAGTCAGCCTGGAACTGCGCGTTTACCTTTCGTTGAGCCTGCACATTCGCCCTTTGCGCCGCCAACTTGGCATCGTGGGCCTGCCATGCGGCATCGCGCGTTCGCTGCCGCAATGCTTGCTCGTAGTTGTCGATATCGGCCTTTGCCGCCTCGCGGGCGCGGTCAAACGTGACGCCCTCGTTCGCGTAGTACCGGGTAATCTGGGCCAGATCGGCCAACGGTGGTTTCGGCAACTTCCAAACGGCGTTGCGCGCCCTGAAGATGCGTCGGTCGTCGGCATCTATCACCGGCGGCACATAGCCTGGACCCCAGTTGAAGCCGGGCTGGCGGCTGGGCATGCCCCAGGAGTTGCTGTCTGAAGCGCCACCGCCGCCGCTGCCGCCAGCACTAGGGCGCTCGCTGCTGCGCTGGTAGGAATTGGATGACTGCGTGATGTTGCTGCGGTAAGGGGTGACGGTGGTGCCGGTGCTGGGTACCGCAAAGGCACGCTGGATGGAGCCCGACAGCGCCCGGTAAGAGCGGTCCTGCCGCGACTCGTAAGGGTCCACTGCGCTGCCCGCGATGGGGGCCAGGCACAGCACAGTGAGGGTGAGGGCGTCTCTAAAGTGCATGGTGTGGCTTCCTCAAGGCTCCGGCGGGGCGCGCGCCAATTGTCAGCGCCCCGGTGCAGGCCTAGGGTGCGCCTGACGCGTCAAAGGAACCAGGCACGTCCAAGGCTTCACACCAGCGCACGTCGCCATCGCGGCGCTGGCAGGCGCGGACGCTGCAGTCGAGCCTGTGCCGTTCAGCTGCAACCGGCGCGGCGTCTGCTCCTCGTGCGGCGCACGCTGGATACAGGCAGCGTTGGCACAGAGCCGCAACGCCATCCGTCTGCCGCAGCAGTTGTTCGACTTGGCTGGGCTGCAGTCCGCCCAACAGGATCTGCACCAACAAGTGCTGCGCCTCGAGCGTTTCAGCCGGGCGGGGTTGCCCGGAGCCACGGCAGTGGAGCCAGCTACATCGACGGAAAGCACTGTCACCACGCGGCGCTGCAGCCAAGAAGGCCGCAACTGGCTGGCCAGCCGCGCGCACCGGGGCGGAGGCCAGTTCCAGCACGGTGTCGCTCAGCGTCGCCCTCTGGGTTTCGAGCGTCGCGATGACGGCCTGCAAACGCGATGTCCTTCTCCTGCATGTGCGCTGACCCGGCTCGTGAGTACTCGCCGATGACCATGACAGGTCGTGCCCGGCCTATGCACAGCCAGCCCGAAGCCGGACCCCCACAAGTGACGTCTCCTGGCCGTTATGCAAGTCTTGCCATAACGGCCATGAGCAAACGGCGGCGACCGGCAGCTCTCGTGTCACTCATGTCGTCAATCTCGATCCAGCGACCTGGCGCCACTCCACACGCGTGGGCGGCACGATGGGCAGCGCCTGTCTTACGGGCTCTTCCGTGGTGCTGCCCGGCTTCAAGAGCGGGGGCGAGCTCAACTTCGGCGACGCCGGCCAGCAGTCCGGCGTCTCGGCGGCCCTGTTCATCGGCCGCGCAGCGATGCGGGGTTACATGCTGCAGGCAGCCAGCGGCACGACTGATTGCAGGCCGCTGCCGTGCCCAGGCCCGAGCCCCGCTCGTGATGGCTGTTGCCCACCGGGCTGGCCGTCATCGCCCGCATGGCGACCGGCCGAGTGTTGTGGCGCCCCGGCGGCGGCAGTTCTCCGGTTCCATCCGTTCCAGGTTTCATCGCAGGCCGCCGCCGGCCGACGGGGCGGCTGGTGGCACGCGCCTGCCCGGCAGTTGCGTGAGAAAGCGCGCCAGTTCGAACGGGCTGTCGAAGTCATGCGTCTCGTCGCCGGCCAACTCGATCCGAGCGCGCCAGCGCCCGGCATGTCCTCCCCAGACCGTCAGCAACAGTCGGGTGGCACGGTCGGCTTGGGGCCTGGGGTCTGGTGGACTCGCGGCAGGTGCCGCCGGCGTCGCCTGCTCGGCAGGCCGGCCGTGCGATGGGCTCGTGTGCATGGGGACTCTCCGACGGGCGCCCGGTGAGCGCGCACGCCCACTGTCGGGGCAGGCCGTTGCGGCGGCGTTGACCGGCGGTGAAACAGCGCCGCCGACCCCGCGCTCGGTGAAGCCAGCGGGGCGGCGCAACACGTCGGCGCGCGCTGGGCGTTGACGCGACAATGCCCAGCCTGCAACGGAGGTACTGCATGGACTTGCGCCGTCCTGGTCTCGGCACCCGCGGCGCCGAGGAGCCCGGTGCCCGACCCACGCCGATCAAGGGTCGGGCCTGAGCCATGTGGTCCATGCTGCTTTTGGGGCCGCCAGAGTTGCGCCTCGCCGGGCAACGGGTACCGCTGACGATGAAAAAGGCCTGGGCCCTGCTGGTGGCCCTGGCGTGCAGCGGACGCAACCCGCGCGCCCGGCTCGCGGCGCAGTTGTGGCCCGCGCTGGACGAATCAGCCGCGCGCCGCAATTTGCGCCGTGAACTCGCGCGGCTGCGTGAGGCCAGTCCTGAAGGGCTGGTACATGCTGAAGGCGACTGGCTCGACCTGCACGAAGACGTCGACACCGACCTGCGGCACTTTGAAGCGGCCCTGCGCCGGGGCGACCACGGCCAGGCGCTGGCGCTCTGGCGCGGGCCGTTGGCCGATGGCCTGACGCTGGGCGACGCGCCGGAATTCGACCGCTGGCTCGAGGCGCGGCGTGAGCGCTTGCGTGCTGACTGGCGCAGCGCCCTGCTGGCACAGGCCGAGCGCGCGCCCGCAGACCGCGCTTTGGGGCTTTGGCAGCGCCTGCTGACCGACGACCCGCTGCAGGAGCAGCACCATCGCTGCGTGATGCGGCTGCACGCCGCTGCAGGCCGGCGCGAAGCGGCCTTGTCGCAGTACGCACAACTGCCGAAGCTGTTGCGCGAAGACCTCGGACTGGAACCGGTGGCCGAGACCCAGGCGCTGGCCGCCTCGCTGCGTGGCGCCTTGGTGGCGCCTGCCGCTGCCGCGACCGTGACATCTGAGCTGTACCCTGCCCGGACACTGCTGCCCGACAAGCTGCCCTTTGTGGGTCGCAGCGCTGAGGTCGAGGCCATGGAAGACGCCTGGCGCATGGCACGGCACGTCGTCATTGAAGGCGTCGGCGGTGTCGGCAAGACGCGTCTGGCGCTGGACTTCGTGGCCAGCCACGGGCCCTACGCAGTGTGCCGCTGCCGCAGCGGTGACCGCGACATTCCCTATGCCGCCTGGGCGCGGGCATTGCGCGCCCTGGCCGGCCCACAGCCCAGCCGCGCGGCGCTGGGTGGTCTGCCGCCCTGGGCTTGCGATGAACTGGCCCGGCTGCTGCCTGAACTGGCGGGGCCCGCCACAGGCGTGGCACCCATCCGTTCCGACGAAGAACGCAGCCGCTTCTTCGAAGGCAACGCCCTCGGCTGGCGAGCGCTCAGTGCCGAGAACTTTGATGCCGTGGTGCTGGACGACTGGCACCATGCCGATCC
The DNA here is from genome assembly GCA_964620975.1 of uncultured Rubrivivax sp. Lineage (GTDB taxonomy): Bacteria > Pseudomonadota > Gammaproteobacteria > Burkholderiales > Burkholderiaceae_C > Rubrivivax. The sequence continues at coordinate 16,644 of CAZUKT010000010.1, forward strand.
AGCGAGCCTGGCCATGTTGACCTTCGTGATGCAACGTGAACAGGAAAGCAAGGGCACGGCGGGTGCGCGAATCGTGGTCCTGCTGCGCAGCGAGTTCGACGACGTCACCGCAACGCAATGGCGCGTGCTGCGCGAGGGCGTTGGCGCGCTGCACCTGCAGTTGCAGCAGCTGGAGCCCGAGCCTGTGCTGGAACTCGTGCGCCGCCTGTCCGGCGCCAACGCCCCCACGCGTTTTGCGGCACGCCTGCAACGCGCCACGGCGGGCAATCCGTTCTTCTTGTCGGAGACCTTGCGCCATCTTCTCGAAACCGGCCTGCTCGGCGTGGGTGGCGACGGCATCTGGCACACCCCTTTCGACGATGCCACCCAGGACTATCGCGAGTTGCCGGTGCCCTCCAGCGTGCGCGCGGCCGTGCTGGCGCGTGTGCTGCGGCTGGGTGACGCGGCCCGGCGCGTGCTGGAGGCCGCTGCTCTGGCCGACGAGCCCTTTGCGCCTTTGCTGCTGGCACCGGCCTGCGCATTGACTGAGCTGGAGGTCGTGCGCGCCATCGAGCTGGCCGTGCAGGCGCAGTTGCTGCGTGAGCACGACGCCGGTGGTTTTGCCTTCGCCCACGACCTGGTACAGCAGGCCATGGATGCCGAGCTCAGTGCCGAGCGTCGGCGCCTGGTGCACCGCCGCCTGGCCCTGGGCGCCGAAGCGGCGGGTGCGGCTGCGGCGGTGATCGCCGCCCATCATGAAGCCAGCGGCGACGCCCGCCGCGTCGTGGTGCACCGCCTGGCCGCTGCCGACCAGGCGCTGCGGCTGCATGCGCTGCCCGAGGCCATGGCCCATTGGCGCAAGGCCCTGGACCATGGCGCAGAGCCGAGCCAGGCCCTGCGCGCCCACCAGGGCCTGATGCTGGCGGCGCGGGAGCGCTGCGAATTCGACACCCTGCGCGCGCACAGCGAAGCCGTGCAGCGCCTGTCCGACAGCGGGGCGCTGACGACCGACGAACGTGCCGGCGCCTTGATCGCGGTGGCCGACAACCTCGTCTTCGGCAACCAGGCGGCGCAAGCGCTTGAAGTGCTGGACAGCCTGCCGACGGGGCCGACCGTCACCGCCGAGGCTGTGCAGGGACAGGGCCTGATTGCACGATCAAAGGCATTGCGGGCGCTGGGCCGCATCGACGAAGCGAAGGCGTGCGCGAAGGCGGCTTTGGGGCTTGACGGCTTGAAGACGACGGCCCGCATCGAGTTGCTCGATGTGATGACGCTCAATGAAATCGGCAGCGGCAACATGGCCGCCGCGCGCGCGCATGCCGACGCTGCGTTCGTGCTGGGCACCTCCAGCGGCGACAAGGAAGCTTTGGCGAGAGCGCGCTTTCACCGCGGACTGACCCTGGTCATCGAAGGCAAGGTGGCGCGCGCAGAGGACGAACTGCAACAGGCCGCCGACGGTTTTGCCGACCTCGGTCTGGTCTACCGCCAACGCGGCGTTCTCTACAACTTGGCCAACCTGCACGGTGAACTGCAAAGCCGTTACGCGCAGGCGTTGGCGGCGGTGCAGCGCGGCTGGGACCTGCGGCCTGCGCTGCCGCCGGGTGAGCTGTGGGTGATGTACCGGCTGGCCTTTGCCGACGCCCACGTCGCCTTGGGCGACCTGGGTGCGGCCTGGGCGCATGCGCAGGCCGCCATCGCGGCCGTTCTGGAACGCCGCGAGCCGCAGCTTCTGCTCAGCACGACCCAGTGCACCCTGGAGCTGCTGGGTCTGCTCGGAGAAACCGGCCTGGCGCGGCAACTGCTGCTAGCCACCGGCAGCGAAGCGGTGCATGAACTGAGGCGCACGGCGCCGGAGTACTGGGTGGCGGTGGCGCAGTTCGAGCTGGGCCAGGGTGACGCCGATGCGGCCCGGCAGGCGCTGGGCGCGGTGCCGCCCCAAGCCGACATCGTGGAGCTCCGAGTGCGCGCGCGCCGTGCACTGGCCGAAGCCGAACTGCAACTGGCCCGTGGTGACGTGGCCGCAGCGCTTGCCCAGCTGCCCGACGCCGCCGCCGAGGGCATGAACGACGAGTTGCTCACCCGTTGCCTGGCGCTGGCCGTGCGGGCACAAGCCGGCGCCGGACGCCTGCTCGAAGCGACCCTGCAGGCAGCGCAGGCCCAGTTGCAGCGCCCATCGGCCTACATGCCCGCGACCCTGCAGTTGCATCGTGCGCTGGCGGGGGCGGCACAGGCCGGCATCGTCAACGCCTGGCCGGAGGCCTTGCAGCGGCATGCCGAGTTCGCCATCGGGCCGGCGGCCAGCCTGCAGGCGCTGCCGGGGCTGCAGGCAGCCTTCGTTCGCAACGCCCATCGGGTCTTTTGAGCCCGGCACGTCCACGCCACGCGGCTGAGGAATCAACGGCGCCGCAACGGCCTGCCAAGACACTGCAAACACGGGCGCAATGGTTGCGTTCGGCATAGCAGGAGATTCCATGTCCACCCCCCTCATTCGCCCCGTGAAAATCCCCATCCTCGGTGTCGTCTGCGCCGGACTTGTCGCCACCCTCGGCGGCATCAGCGGCACCGCACACGCAGTCGGCGTCAGTGGTCAAGGCACCTGGGAGACCACGCTCAAAGCACGCGATCTCGACGGAAATCCCAACACCGCCGAGGCCTACTACGACACGGTGAAGAACATCACCTGGCTGGCAGACACCATCCACGGGAACTACCAGAGTGGGGGCTACCTGCACGGGTGGCAGGCACTGAGCTGGGCGGCGGGCCTGGATGCCTACGGCAGCGGCATCACCGGCTGGCGCCTGCCGACGACGGTGCAGGTGTACTGCGGCCCCGACCCGTACTACAACTGTTCCATCACCGACTTGAACGGGGAAATGGCGTCGATGTACTTCACCACCCTGGGCAATCTGAGCATGTTCAATCCGGCCACCGGTGCGGTTGTCGCGCCGCCCGGCTGGGGGCTGAGCAACACCGGCCCCTTCGTCAACCTGGCCCAGAACAACTACTGGTCTTCGACACCCGACACAGACTTTGACGCCAATGTCCTGTGGGCATTCGAGTTCTACAGGGGGCAGCAGTACTCGGCCTCAACCAGCTATCTGGCGTACGCCTGGGCGGTTCACGATGGCGATGTGGGGGTTCCGCTGTCCCCTGTTCCGGAGCCCGGCACGTGGGCACTGTGCTTGGCCGGGCTGATGGGCGTGGTAACGCGCCTGCGCCTGCGCCAGCAAGGCGAGCAGCGGGCGTAGCTGGACAGCCGCCGCGCAGGCAGCCCAGTCCGTCGTTTCGAGCTCGCAGCTGGGCTGGCCGATGGCCCGCGCCACCATGGCGAGTCTGTCGCGAAGTCCGGGCGAGATCGAGTTGTTCAAACGCACTGTTCGTGGCGATGGGGCGGCGATGGGGTGGTCTGAGACCGTCCGAGGGCAAAAACCTCGGAAGCCTTGAGTGCAAGCCATTGGCCGGCAGCCCCAGCGGGCAATGGATGACGCACCTGGCATGACGAGCGCCGATGCCCGGAGCAGCCCAGGCGGTACTGCCTGGTGCAGCAGCATGTCGCGACCCTCGATGTGCGCCACTGCCACACCCACCACCCAAGGCCCATGGTGTGACAGCCACGGGTTGACTTTGGCAGCTAAACAGACTGGGCCACGGGCGGCCAACGGCTGGGACCGATCACCGATTCAATCTGGCCCACCAGGGGCTGCTGCCGCGCGAGCGCTGGCCGCAGGGCTGAAACCCAGGCTGCCCGATCAGGCGCGGTTTCGGCGGCGCACGGCGGCGCCGATGGCCGGCAAGGCCAGCGCCATCAGCAGCCAGGTCGAAGGCTCGGGCACGGCCGACGGGTTCAGCGTGAAGCCGCCACCCAGCACATTGCCGGCCACCGAGGTGGCGTCGAACAAGCGCAGGCCGATCGCGCTTTGCCCGTCGCTGAACGTGCCGCCGGTGAAGGTATAGAAGTTGCCGATGTAGTTGTTCAACTCGAACACACTGCCCGCCGTCGGATCGCTGAGGGCGAGGTCGGTGCCGTAGAAGTTGATGTTGTTGCTGCCCATCGTGAAGAACGAGGCGTCGGCACCGGCGAAGCGGGTGTAGCTGCCGCCGGTGACGTTGACCGCCGCGTTGCTGTAGGCGAAGACGCCGCCGTTCACCGTCAGGCTGCCGCCCAAGGTGGCCTGCAGCGCGGTCTGGTTGAACCCGGCGCTGGTGCGCATGCCGCCGTTCACGGTGCCGCCCTGCAAGTTGGCCGTCTGGCTGGTGCCTTCCAGGCGCACACCCCATTGCGCCACGCCGCCAGGGCCACCGGTGGCGGTGCCGCCGGTCATCGTGAACGCGCTGTTCATGTGGATGTAGACCCCCGCGCCGCTGGTGGATTGCACGGTGCCGCCGCTGAGGGTGATGACGCTGCCGCTGTCGCCCTGAATGCCGGGCTGCACATTGCCGCCAGTGGCCGAGATCAAGCCGCCGCTGACGTCGAGCGTGCCATTGGTGCCATAGGCGACGATGCCCGCGCTGCTCTGCAAGATGCCGCCGCTGACGGTGGCACGCGCGCCGGCCGCACCCGCGGACGCGCCGTTCAAGGTGATGCCGGAAAGGCTGCCGCCGCTGACCTCCAATTGGCTGGTGTCGTAGGCGGTGAAGCGGCCGACGTTGGCAAAGCCTGAAGGCGTGCCGGCGCTGCCGCCGGTCATGCGCACCACGCTGTTGCTGTAAAGGGCCAGGAAGCCGCCGGTCGCGTCGCTGAAATTCAGCTGCGCCGGCGCCACGATGTCCACCCGCACGTTGGGGACCCGCGTGACTTCACCGTCGAAGATGCCCGAGGCGCCGACCAGGATGGCCTGACCGCTGTAGCTGCCGTTCATCGGGTTACCGTTGGCGATGGTGCGGTCGCTGGTGACGAAGTCGGCGGCAGCGGCCGGCAAGGCCAAAGCGCCCAGCAGCATGGCGGCGGCGAGAGCAGGCGGGGTCAGACAGGCGACGGGGGTGCGCAGGGTGCGGTTCATGGTGGCTTCCAGTCTCAAACAACGGCCGTGAACGCCACGGTGCTTGAACGGTGACGCAGCCCCCGACGATCAGAAGGTTCACCCCCCGTGACACAACCCCTCGAGTAGGGGGTGGTGCGCAGTGTGTCGATGCTGCGCCGTGCCTTGCGCGATGGGCTCCCGGCGAGATGAGCCCGCACGGTCGCATGCTGTGCGCCGTGCCTCAATCGCATTGATTGCTGCCCGCCGACGTGTGCCCTCCGCCGCGTGGCCTCCTACGGGGGCGTGTGGTACCGACCGAGCGGCAGCTTCAGAGCGGCGAGTTCAGGACAGCCAATGTCCCCTCGGGGTCGAAACGACACGTAGGCGAGCGGCAGCTTACGGGCATCGAACCTTCAACGCCGGCTCTCCGGCGATGAATCCGCAGGGTCGGTAGTCGCAACCCGACCCATTGCGGTACTGCAAGTCGCGCGATTCGGTGTCCGACAGCTACCCTCCAGCGGCCAAGCCTGCGTCAACCCGCGCCGCCTGGCGCGGGGGTGTGATTGGCGGCGCAAGCCGCTGCATGAACTCCATCAGACCCATGACCAGGTGTGTGGTGCCGTCGTGCCACGACGCTTAGAGCTCGAGCGTTGGGAGCGTCGCGCGGACACGATCAGTGTGGCGCACGCCTCGCACATGGACAAAGCCCCAATCCCGCTTCGTTCAACGCAGTTTCTGGTGTAATTTCCGGCGCCGCGAATCGCGGCGTTCACCTGGACGATAAGGAGCCGACATGTGCGACAAGGACCATTTCGCGGAAAGTGTGGCGGAGTATGAGGCTCGGGGTCTGGTGACTCGGCGGCAGTTCGGTGTGCTGCTCGCGGCTGGCGCACCCATGATGCTTCCGGAGCTCGCCAATGCGCAGGCGACCGGCGAACGGGAGGTCGAGATCAAGACGCCGGACGGCACCTGCGACGCGTATTTCGTGCACCCCGCCTCTGGTGCCGCGCCGGCCGTGCTGGTGTGGCCCGACATCTTCGGGCTCCGGCCTGCCATGCGAACAATGGGCAAGCGGCTCGCCGCGTCCGGGTATTCAGTCCTTGTCGTCAACCACTTCTATCGCAACGGGAAGCCAAGCGCCACGGGCGCGACGCCGATCCCGGAAATGCTGCCGTTCCGCAAGGGCATGAGCGCCGCGACTGACATGACGGATGCGAAGGCATTCGTCGCCTGGCTCGATGCGCAGCCACAGGTGAACAAGAACCGGAAAGTCGGCGTGCACGGCTACTGCATGGGCGGCCCAATGTCGTTCCACACGGCTTCGGCAGTGCCTGATCGCATCGGCGCCGTCGCGTCGTTCCACGGCGGCGGGCTCGTGAACGACGCGGCAGGCCCGAACAGCCCGCATCTGCTGGCGGCGGCCACAAAGGCGTCGTTCCTGATTGCCGTCGCCGAGAACGACGACAAGCGGCGGCCAGACGACAAGACCGTGTTGAGGGAGACGTTCGACAAAGCCAAGCTGGCCGCGGAGATCGAGGTCTACCAGGGGGCGCACGGCTGGTGTCCGCCGGATACGCTCGTCTACAACGAGCCGGCGGCAGAGAAGGCGTGGAGCCGCCTGCTTGTTTTGTACGGCAAGGCGCTGGCCTGAGCGTCACCGACAGAATCCTCACGCACCTGGGTCTGAAAGCCTGGGCACAGCCTCGCTCACCCGCACGGGGAAAGGCGCTGCATGCGCCTGTCCATCTCGACCCAATCGCTTCACGGGCGACACGGCACCCCGGGACAAGGGATCGTCGGCTTAGGGGCTTCTCAGGACCGAGGCAACGATCCAGACCCAGGTGCCTGAGGATCTTCTCGATGTCCGGTTGCTCCATACTGGGCGCGAAGATCTTGAGCTCCTGGGCGCCGCAGTGCGGGCCGTATTCCAGGTCGATGTCGAAGACGCGCTTGAACAACCGCGCTAGTTTCATCAACTGACTTGCTCAACAGACGCTGGCTGCCCAGATCTCGCAGCCCCGAAGCTGCCGCTCAGACTCGGTCATCCGCACACACCAGATTTCCGCCTGAATCCAACGGCATGACCATGCGCTTCGGGCGCGGTGTTCTGCCCCTGTTCATTCCTCTGCCCGCCACAGTGGCTGCAAGTTTTCACTTGCTGAGCTGCGTCCAGGCCGTGATCCTGGCGGTGACCATGGTGCCAAGTGTGAAGACGGCGCCGCGCATCTGGGCGGCGGCGCAGCCATGAACCGCGCCGCGGTCATGCGCCACAGATGGCGGGCCAGGCGCACCGCGCCGCTGACACCGCGCTGCAGGATCAAGCGCAGATTCCCCACGGCCGCCAGGCTGCCGATGGTCATGAACATCACAAAGGCGGCGGCCGGCTGACCGTCCAGCTTGCCGTTCGGGCTCTCAGCGGCCAGGCCCTTGCGCTAGGCGCTGAAGCCCACCACGGCGAACGCGGTCAGCACCAGCGGGTGACTGTCGGGGGAGATGGTCAGGGCGCTCATTTCGATTGCCGCTCGAAGAAGGCCCAGATCAGCGCCGGCCCGTTGGGTTCCATGGGAGAAGGGCCCAAGAGGCGGGGGCGGCGCGCCCAGGGCTGGGGCAGCCCGTGGCCGGCGCCGTGCAGGGTCACCAGTTCCACCTCGGTGCGGCCGTCGGCCGCTTGCCAGCGCGCGTGTTCGACGCGGGTGCCCTGGGCCGTTTGCGTCACGCTGACCTGAGGCTTGCCGGTGATGGCGTTGCGGCCCGCCAGGTACTGGGCCGATGCGGTGGACGAGATGACCTGCCCGCCTTTGTAGAACAACCCCAGCAGGTTGATCTCGCCGCCGGCGTAGGGCACCAGCGGGTCCTCGGTGCCATTCAGGATCATGACCGAGGGCGTCTGCGCAACCGGCTGGCACTGGAAGTTCTGCGGCGCCGGCACGTTGGCCAGCGCGGCGGCCACCGCGCGGTAGCGCGTCGGGTGCTCCAGCGCCAAGC